>NZ_BCMS01000001.1:3202500-3245000 GCF_001485435.1 Deinococcus grandis
CTACCTCGACGGCGGCGTCACACGCGGCACCGACGTCCTGAAAGCCGTCGCCCTCGGCGCGCGCGCCGTGTTCCTCGGCCGCGCCGCCCTGTGGGGCCTCGCCGCCGCAGGACAGCGCGGCGTGGAACGCACCCTGGAACTGCTGGAGGACGAATTCCGCCTCGCCATGGCCCTGTGCGGCGCCGCGCGGATCGAGGACCTGACCCCGGCTCTGGTGCGGCTGTAACTCAAAGCCTCCGACGGTAGAGCAGCGGCCAGAGCGTCAATCCTGGCCGCTGCTTCTCTGTTCCGCTGTTCCCTACCGCAGGGTTTCCGGCAGGCCGTACACGTTCCACAGGCGGTCCACGCGGTCCACGATGTCCTTGTCCATGACGATCTTGGGCGGCCACTCGCGGACGAAGCCTTCCTCGGGGAGTTTCTGCGCGCCGTCCCAGGCGAGGAGTTCTCCCTGCACCCAGACGTCACGTTCGGCGTCGATGTTGTTCAGGATGGTCCACCAGACGTCCTGAATGTCGTTCACGTCGGTCAGGTCGTCGCAGATCAGGAGGTGGCGGATGCCGTGCGCGGCGGGGTGCGCGGCGAACGCGGCGGCGAGGTCACGGGCCTGTCCGGCGCGGGTCTTGTGCAGCGCCACCAGCCAGTAGCCGTCCGGGGTCTGTCGCTGGGCAAGGACGCCGTCGAAGGTGGGCAGGTCGTGCGCGGCGCGGGGCGTGAAGCCTTCCGGGGCGAGCGTGTCACCGGCCTGATCGGGGCGGCTGCTGGCGGCGCTACCGACCTCCTCGGGGCGTTTGGTGGTGGCGTCGATGATGAGTTTCCCGCCGTAGCCCCAGCCGCGGCTGGAGTGGTCGAGCACGTCGATGGGGCCGCGCGTGGTGAGGGTGTCGCGGCCCGGCACGGCCTTCTGCGTGACCTCGCGCCAGACGGCGTCGAAGTCGGTGACGGTCACGTCCTCGTCGAGGACGACGATGACCTTGGCGAACATCATCTGGCCCAGGCCGAACAGACCGTTGGCGACCTTGTACGCCTGCCCCGGATAACTCTTCTTGATGCTCACGAACACGAGGTTGTGCGCGACCCCGGCGGGCGGCATGTGGTAATCGACGATCTCCGGGATGATGAGCTGCGCGGCGGGGAGGAACAGCCGTTCGGACGCCTCGATCAGATACGCGTCCTCCATGGGGGGGCGGCCCACGATGGTCGCCGGGTACACGGGACTGCGGCGCATGGTGACGGCGGTGACGTGGAAATGTGGGTACAGGTCCGGCAGGGTATAGAAGCCGGTGTGATCCCCGAACGGTCCTTCCATCACCCAGTCCTCGCTGGGGTCCACGTAGCCTTCCAGCACGAATTCGGCGTTGGCGGGCACGTCCAGATCCACCGTGACGCCCCTGGCGACGGGGTAACGCTGGCCGCGCAGGTACCCGGCCAGGGCGAACTCGTCCAGGCCCGGCACGGGCGGCAGGGGCGCGGTCGCGGCGTAGATCAGCGCCGGGTCGCCGCCGATGGCGACCGCGACCTCCAGCTTCTGCCCGAGCTTTTTGGCTTTCTCCAGGTGTTTGGTGCCGGTCTTGTGCCGCTGCCAGTGCATGCCGGTGCTGTTTTTGCTCATGACCTGCACGCGGTACATGCCCATGTTGCGCTCGCCGGTCTCCGGGTCCTTCGTGATGACGAGGGGCAGCGTGACGAACGGCCCGCCGTCGAGGGGCCAGCACTTCAGAACCGGGATCTTCGAGAGGTCCACCTCGTCCCCGCGCCACACGACCTCCTGCACGGGAGCGTTGCGGACTCGGCGCGGGGGGAGGTTCATCGCATCGCGGAGTTTCGTGACGTTGCTCAGCAGGCCCAGTCGGCTGCCGCCGCCGGACAGGTCGATGAGAGTGCGGACCTTCCCGGCCAGTCCGTCGAGGTCGTCCACGCCGAGGGCCAGCGCCACCCGCTCCTTGGTGCCCAGCAGGCCGATGGCGACCGGGTAGTCGCTGCCCAGCACGTTCTCGAACAGCAGGGCCGGGCCGCCCTGTTTGACCATGCGGTCGGCGATCTCGGTGATTTCCAGCTCGCGGCTGACCGGGGTCGTGACGCGGAGCAGTTCGCCGCGCTGCTCGAGGAGGCGCATGAAACTCTGGATGTCCGGAAAGGCCATGCGCCGAGTGTAGAGGGGGAGGGCCGGGGCAACCGTACCCGCGCATGAGGTTTCGCCCGGTGATGCCGGGGGCGGGTGAGGTGAGACTGGCCGGATAGTGTAGACATGACACTATTTAGTAGTTGACCGAAGTTGTATCTTATTGGAATCGGTGCGGAGGTCTGCCCTCCACACACCCCTCCCCCACCCACCCGGTTGCCCCGGCAGCCCACCAAGGAGTCCCATGAAACACGTCATTCTGCCCCTGCTCACCCTGACCCTCGGCCTCGGCAGCGCCCACGCTGCCGCCCCCAGCACCCTGCAAAAGGGCGTGCTGAAGATCGGCATGGAAGGCACTTACGCCCCCTTCACGTACAAAGACGCGTCGGGCAACCTCACCGGCTTCGACGTGGACATCGCCAAAGCCGTCGCCTCCAAGCTGGGCCTGAAGGCCGAGTTCGTCCTGACCGAGTGGAGCGGCATCCTCGCCGGCCTCCAGGCCAACAAGTACGACGTGATCGTCAACCAGGTCGGCATCACCGCTGAACGCCAGAAGACCATCGGCTTCAGCAAACCCTACGCGTACTCCAGCCCGCAGATCATCGTCAAGAAGACCGGCAGCTTCGCCCCCAAGACCCTCGCGGACCTGAAGGGTAAACGCGTGGGCGTGGGCCTGGGCAGCAACTTCGAGAAGCAGCTGCGGGACGCGGGCGGCATCAACGTCGTCACGTACCCCGGCGCGCCCGAGTACCTCGCGGACCTCGCCGCGGGCCGCCTAGACGCCGCGTTCAACGACCGCCTGCTCGTCGGGTACCTCATCAAATCCCAGAACCTCCCGGTGCGCGGCGCGGGCGTCATCGGTGACCCCGAATCGGTCGGGATCGCCATGAAGAAGACCAATACCAGCCTGAAAGCAGCCGTGGACAAGGCCCTGCTGCAAGTCAAGGCCGACGGCACGTACGCGAAGATCAGCCGCAAGTGGTTCGGTCAGGACGTCAGCAAGCCTTAAGCTCAGAGTCGTGAGCGCTGGGCCATGGACGCGGTCGCCACCGCCCGTGGCCCAGCGCCGTGCCAGGGAGGCCCATGAACACCGAACAGCTGCAACTCGTCCTCCAGAGCGCCTGGACGTCCCTGCCGACCCTGCTGGGTGCGCTGCCCGTCACGCTGGGCTTCGCGCTGGGCGCGATGGTGCTGGGCCTCCCGCTGGGGTTCCTGGTGGCGCTGGCGCGGCTGTCGCGCCTGGGCTGGCTGCGGGGCCTGAGCAGCCTGTACGTGTCGTTCATGCGCGGCACGCCGCTGCTCGTGCAGATCTTCGTCATCTACTACGGCCTGCCCAGCCTGGGGGTCACGCTGAACCCCGTGGCGGGCGGCGTGATCGCCCTGACGCTGAACGCCGCCGCGTACCTCTCGGAGACGATGCGCGCCGCGATCCTGAGCATCCCGAAGGGGCAGCGGGAGGCCGCGACCAGCCTGGGCCTGAGTGGGGCGCAGACCATGCGGCTGATCATCCTGCCGCAGGCGGCGCGCGTGGCACTGCCCAGCCTGAGCAACACCCTGATCGGACTGGTGAAGGACACGTCGCTGGTCAGCGTGATCACGGTCGTGGAGTTGCTCCAGAGCGCGCAGCTGGTCATCGCGCGGACCTTCGAGCCGTTCGGGCCGTACCTGGCGGCGGCGCTGATCTACTGGGCGGTCAGCAGCCTGCTGGAGGTCGTGCAGCGCGTGCTGGAACGCCGCTTCGCCCGCGGCGGGTAATCCCCGGCCCTACTGGAAGGAGGGGGCTTCTCCTCCTTTCGCTGTAGACCCTCCGGTGGACGCCGCGTGAGGGCAGGGTGAGTACGGTGCGGGCATGACCCTCCCCGGTGCGCCCGCCGATGTCCCCCAATCCCCCTCCCCGGCGCCGAGGCTGGCGTGGCCGCTGCTGACCGCCGCCGGACTGGCCCTGGCCGCGCTGCTGCTGACCGAGGGGACGGGCGGCGCGTTCGGGCTGAATCTGGCGGTGTGGACGGCGCTGTACCTGGGCGTGGTGACGTGGCGGGCGCGGCGCGAGGACACACCCCCCAGCCGTGAAGGGGTGACGCTGCTGACCCTGGCGGCCCTGTTCGGCGTCACGTTCACGCTGTGGGACCCCACGCCCGACCTGGGCTTCCTGAACGCCCTGGCGTTGACGCTGTGCCTGGGGCTGGGCTCGGCGGCGCTGCGCTTCCCGGGGCTGGCGCGGGCGGGCGTGCTCGACGGGCTGGGCGCGGCGCTGAGCAGCGGCATTCACGTCATCTACGGGCTGGCCGTGCTGCTCGACCGTTTCCCGTGGGCGCACCTGAAACCCGCCTCCGACGCGCCGCGCACCTGGGGGCGGGTGGGCGTGGGCGCGCTGCTGACCGTGCCGCTGCTCGCGGTGTTCGCGCCGCTGCTGGCCGGGGCGGACGCGTCGTTCGCGCGGGCGCTGGACGCCCTGCTGAACCTGGACGTGAACTTTGACCGGTCCATCAGCACCCTGGGGCACCTGATCGGCTGGCTGATCCTGACCGGCGGGCTGGTGTACGGCGCGCTGCTGGCCGCGCGGCCCAGCCTCCTCCCGCCCGCTCCGCGTGAGGGCCGGCTGGGCCTGATCGAGACGGGCGTGCCGCTGGGCGCGCTGGCGCTGCTGTTCACGGCGTTCGCGGCGCGGCAGCTGCCGCTGCTGCTGGGCGGCGCGCTGCCGGGCGGGCAGACGTACGCGGCGTTCATCCGCGAGGGCTTCGGGCAGCTGATGACCGTCGCCCTGCTGACCGCCGCCGTGCTGCGCGTCGCATACGCCCTGAGCACCCCGCAGTCCCGCCGCCGCCCGGCCTTCCGCGCGCTGAACGCCGCCGTGCTGCTGCCGCTGACGGTGATCCTGGCGTCCGCCGCGCAGCGCTGGGTGCTGTACACCCAGGCGTACGGCCTGAGCGAGACGCGCGTGCTGGGCGCCGCGTTCCTGGCGTGGGTGACGCTGACCCTGGCGTGGCTGGCCGTGACCCTCTGGCGGGACCGGGCGAGCCGCTTCGCGTACCCGGCGCTGCTGCTGGGCCTGGGCACGCTGCTCGTCACGACCGCGCTGAACCCGGCAGGGCTGATCGCGCGGGTGAACATCACGCGGGACCTGTCGGGCGTCACGAACGCGCAGCGCACCGAGCCGCAGCGGGCGAACGCGGGCGAACTCCTCCAGCTGGGCGCGGGGGCCGTGCCCGCCATCGCGGCGCACCTGGACGTCCTGACCGACTGCGCCGCCAACCCCGGCGCGAGCGGCGTACCGGAGTGCATCGGGGCCTCCTCCCTGACCCGCTCCCTGCGGGACCGGTACGCAGAAACGCGCGACCCGCGCACCTGGACCTTCGCGCACGCCCGCGCCCGGCAGGCCACGCTGCGCCTGCCCGTCCCCACCGGGCCGGTCACCGACCCGCCGGAGGAGATAGCCGTGCCCAGAAGACGCTGAGGCCCGGCGGGAGGTCATACGGATTCCGTTTGTTTCGTTGACAGATTGGAAGACCACCAATCTGTCAACTCCACGCCCGGAACCCGCTTCTCTCCTCCTCGCTCCGCTCGGGTTGAAAGATTTTGCAAACCTTTCAACCGGAGTCCGTATCAGGGGGTCGTGGTCGGGACCGTCCAGGCGATGCTCAGCGGCGCGGTCAGGGTGGTCAGGGTCCTGGGAGCCCAGTTCCCGGTCGAGAGGCCCAGCGTGACGTCGTAGCGGTTCAGGCCAGACCCGGCCAGCACGTACGCCTTGCCGTCGCTGGGGAGCGTCAGGTCGCGGATGCCGGACAGGGTCGCGACCGTCGCGGCGGTCGTGGCGGCGCCGTCCCACAGCCGCAGGGGGGTGTCGCCGGTGCCGGCCAGGACGTCGCTGCGCCACGCGGCGAGCAGCGTGCCGCTGGCGCCGCCCGTCCACAGCCGGTCGTAGCGCACCGCGCCGAACGCGGCGAGGGTCGTGGCGCTGTCGGGTTCCCCGGTGGTCTTCAGCGCCTGGATGCCGGTCGCGGTGGCGGCCAGGAGGCGCCCGCCGTACGGCGCGAGGTCGAACACGGCCGGGATGGCCAGGGGGACGCTGGCCTCGGCGCTGCCGCCAGTGGTGGGGACGGCCACGCGGATGACCTCGCTGCCGCCGTTCAGGCGGGCGCGGGTGATCAGGCCCACGTCGCCCTGCACGGCCAGCCGGGTGGGGGGCGTGTCGGTCGTGGTGACGGGCGGCAGGTAGGTGGGGAGCAGCGCCGACCAGACCAGCGTGCGGCTGGCGCTGTCGAACAGCGCGGCGCGCTGCACGCCGCTGCACTCGCTGAGCAGCAGCAGCCGGGTGCGGGCGGCGTCCTGCGCGGCGCGGGTGTAGCAGGGCGTGAAGCCGGGGTCCGCGAACGGCTGCGGGTCGCTGCCGTCGGGCGCGCGGGTCTCGGCGGCGTCGGTGCGGACGGTGATGACGCGCCGCGTGCTGCTGGTGGGGAGCACCTGCACGCCGCCCGCAACGGTCACGGTGTTCACGGCGCCGCCGTCGGTGTTCAGGGCGCGCAGCCCAGTGGCGCGGCCCGAGGCGTCCGTGTCGGTCAGGACGTTCAGCTGCACGGCGTACGTGACTTCCTCGGTGCCGGTGCAGGCGGTCAGGAGGGCAGCGGTCAGGGCGGGCAGGAGCAGGAGTCGGCGCATGGGGGGCACCTCCGTGGAGTCAGGCAGGACGGGACGGGTCAGGGCGTGGAGATCAGGGGCACGCTCGCGCCGCTGGGGGTCAGCTCGAACAGCGGGTACCCGGTCTGGCCGGGCAGGCCCACCGCGATGCGGTAGCGGCGGTTCACGAGGTCCGCCTCGGCCTGCAGCGCCCAGCAGCAGCGGTCGATGGTCAGCCCGAACACGGGCGTCAGCGGGCTCGGCGTCTGGCGCACGCCGTCCACCCAGGTGAAACTCTGCGACAGGCTGCCGGTCAGGTACGCGCCGGGGCGCTCGCCCGCGCGGCTCAGGCCCAGGTTCACGCGCAGCGGGTTGAGTTGCAGGGTGTCGGTGGCGACGTCGTCCGGGTACGTACCGCTGCGCGTGCGGGTGTACAGGGCGCTGCCCGACACCCAGAAGCGGCTGCCGAACTGCGCGGCGCCGCTCAGTTGCACGCGGGTCAGTTCGGTGCGTTTCTGGTCCAGGCCGGGGGTGTTCATCACGGCGGTCACGGCGAGGCTCTGGCCGCTGCGGGTGCGGGTCAGTTCTCCACTCAGCTGCGGCGCGGTGAAGCCGCCGCGGCGCAGGTCGTACGCGCCGCCGTACTTGACGGTCCAGGAGTCGCGGCTGCCGCTGACCGTGCCGACGCTGAAGTCCAGGGTGCCGCTGCTGGTGGCGGTGTCCGGGCGTTGCAGCAGCAGGCTGTGGGACGTCCTGAACTGGTACTGGCCGCGCCACAGGGCGGTCAGGCTGCCGCTGAGCTGCCCCGTGACCGGGTTCAGGGTCTCGTCACCGCTGACGCTCAGGGCGTTCAGGACGGTGTCCTGCGTGCGGGTCAGGTTGTAGCGCACCGTCACGGCCGTGATCTCCGGTGTGCGGACGTTGTGGGTGACGGCCACGCTGAAGAGGTTGCTGCGCACGTCACCGGTCATGGCGGCCGTGACGGTCAGCGACCTGGGGCCGGTCGCCAGCGAGTACCCGCCCGACGCGCTGAGGCTGAGGTTCGGGGCGGGCCACGCGCTCGTGCGGGTCGTGGTGGCCGGACGGGCCGGGGTGGTCGCCGTGGCGGGCTGCGCGGGCGTGACGGTCACCTTGCCGCTGTCCGGGTCGGCCAGGGTGGCGTTGAAGGTCACGTCCTCCAGCGTGCGTTTGTCCGGGTTGACCTGCGCGCTGGCGCTCAGGCTCAGGGGCCGGCGGTTCACGCCCAGGCTGAAGGTGGCGTTGCCCTGCTGCTCGCTCCTCAGGAACAGGTCCCGGGAGTACGACACACCGAAACTCACGTCCCTGACCGGCACGGTGGAGAGGTTCAGGCTGACCGGCGCGGACAGCAGGCGGCCCGAGAGCGCGTCGAACGCGAAGGGGCTGGTGCCCTCGGTCCGCAGGTACTTCGCGCTCACGCTGACGGTGTTCGAGCCCGCCCAGCGCTGCGTGAGGGTGCCCGTCACGTCCAGCTGCACGGTGCGCGCCCCGGTGCCGTAGTACCGCCCGGTGAAGGTGTTGCTCAGGCTCAGGTCCGCGTCCCGCCAGGGTTTCACGGTGTACGCGAGGCTGTGATTTTCCTCCAGGCGGCTGGTGGTGATGTTCACGCCCTGCGCGGTCGCACTGGGCGAGCGGGGGTTGCTCTGCCCGGTGTAATTCCCGGCCGTGACCTTCACGTCCGCGCTGAGCGGGCCGTTCGTGTACGGTTTGGGGTCCACCGTCACCTCGGGCCGTTTCAGGGGCGTGCTCAGCGCGGTGGTGGGCGCCGGGCCGAAGCGGTCCACGTAGTCCAGCGCCGCCGTGAACAGCGGGTACTCCACGCTGGCCCGGAACTGCACGTCCGTCAGGCCGCGCTGCGGGTCGGTGGCACCCCGGCCGATGTCGCGCCGGGTCACGTTCAGGCTGTAGTCCAGGTCCCGCACCGCCAGCGTCAGTGGCACGCGGCCCTTCACGCCGAAGGTCAGGTTCACGTCCCGCCCGGTCTGCCCCACCGGGCGCGGTTCGGCCAGCAGGTCCAGGTCCACGCGGTCCACGAACGGCAGCGGCGCGTACGAGCGCAGCGTCACGCCCGCGCCGACGCTGGGCGTGCGGTTCTGGTAGTAGCGCAGCCGGGTGGTGCCCAGCGTGTTCCCGGCGACGCTGAACGGCAGGTCGGCCAGGACGGTCAGTCCGTCCACGGTGTCCCGGCCGACCTCCAGGCGCGGCTGGCGGTCCCTGTCGTTCAGGGGCAGCACGAGCACCGGCAGGAACAGCACGGGAATGTCGGCCAGCAGCAGCTGCGCGTTGTACGCGACCAGCCGGTCGCCAGGGTACACGATCAGCCGCTCGGCGCGGAACGCGTAATCGTTGGGCGTGCGGCCGCAGCGGGCGCAGGTCGTGAAGTACCCGCCGGTGGCGCGCAGCTGGCCTGGAATGCGGTCCACCTCCTGCCCACGGATTTCCAGGCGGGCGTCGCTGATCAGGACGTCCTCGCCGCTAACCTGCTCCCTGCCGAGTTCCACGACGAGGTTCTCGCCCCGCAGGTCCTCGCCGTCCCTGGCGCTGCGGTACGAGGCGGCGCCGATCAGGGTCAGGGTGCGGCGCGTGCGGTTGAACTCCACCCGCTTGGCCCGGACCACGTCGTCGTCGACGCGCAGTTCGACGTTCTCGCCGCTGATGATCACGAGTTCCTGGCCGTCCACCTGCCGCAGTTCCAGCGTGTCGGCCGAGACGATCTTCACCGTGCGGGCCTGCGCGCCGCCCAGCGCCAGCAGGCCCAGCGCGAGCAGCGCCGCGCGGACCCGCGCGCCCCGGCGGCGGGCAGCGCGACTCACTGTCCCGACCCGTCCGGCTGCGCGGCGGCCCAGACCTGCGCCAGGGACGGCACCGGCAGCGCCGCCTGCACGCTCAGCGCCGGGCGGGTGGGGCCCGCGTCGCCGGTCAGGGTCGCCAGCTGCGTGCCGGGGTAGTAGAAGCCCAGGACGTGCAGGTGGCTGTACCCAGCGTTCGCCAGACCCAGCGCCCCGTACTGCGAGAGGCCCACCCCGTGCCCGCTGCCGCTGCCCGACAGCACCAGCGGGTTCAGGCCCGCGAGGGTCACGCGCGTGCCGGACGCGCCCAGCGCCCGCACGAAACCCCCGGCGCTGGCCCCGGTCAGTTTCCCGCTGCCCGAGGCGCCCACGAACGTGATCTCCAGCGGGCGACCCGACTCGCTGACCCGCGTGACGGTCACGCCCCGCAGGGCACCGACGCGCACCCCGGCGTTCCCGGCCGCCTGCTGCACGCGGCTCAGGGGGACTTCGAGCTGCCAGCGGGCGCGCGGACTGCCCGCCGAGAACGGATCGGCCTTGGCCACCAGGTACGGCAGGTCCTTGCCCCAGACCTCCCCGCTGGACGCCGTGAAACCCCCGCTGTCACTGCTGAAATACGTGCTGGCCGCCTTCCCGCCGAACGCCACGACCTGCGCGCGCGTCGCGGCGATCGCGGCGTCCGCCAGGGGCTTCTCCGCGGCGATCCCGCCATATACCTGACAGGTCTCGGTGGCGCAGGTGTCGTACGGCGTGGCGGGGTTGATGCGCGCCGTGACGTACGTCCGCGCGATGACCGCCTGCGCCTGCACCGCCGCCGACGGCCACGACGCGGGCATCTCGGCCGGGACGACGCCCCGCAGGTAGTCCTCCAGGTCCACGACGTTGATGCCCTGCACGCCGCCCGCCTCGGCGCGCAGCTGCACGCCGCCCCGGTACGCCTTCCCGGCGATCTCCACGACGCTCCCTGCGCTGGGCGGCAGGTACAGGCTGGCGTTCCCGGTCGGCTGGCCGTTCAGGGTCAATTGCGCGCCGCTGACACCCACCGTCCACGCCTGCACCGGCAGCGGCGCCGCCCCTGGCGCGCCCGGCACGTTCAGGGCGCCTGGCGCCGGGGCGGGCGCCGCGACCCGCACGGTCATCTGCGGCGCCGAAGCCACCAGCACCCGCACATTCAGCGCCGACGCGCCAGAGCCCAGCAGCAGCCCGCCGCACACCGCAGCGCCAACACGCAGAAATGAACGCATGATCAAGATCGAGTATACGCACGCCCACCCCCGCCCGCCTGACAGGCGCGTGAGAACGGGCGATCATGCCCGCATGACCACCCCCACCCCTGGCCGCGTGTGGGCCCACGTCGGCCAGCCCTTCACGCCCGGCAGCGACCCGCAGCCCGCCTACGACGTGCTGATCCTCGGCGCGGGCCGCATGGGCAGCGCCCTGGCCCTGGCCCTGACCGAACGCGCCCCGCACCTGAAGACCCTGCTGATCGAGGAGGGCGGCCTGCCGAACGAGGACGGCGCGACCATCCTCGCCCCGGGCATCTGGACGACCGCCCACCTGCCCGCCGCGCAGCACGACGCCGCCCACTGGACGCTGGAGCGGCTGCGCGACCTGCTGGGCGACGACCTCCAGGCCCGCCCGTACCTGACCCTGCATGACGGGCCCACCCCCGGCAGCGGGCCCACCCGCGACCTGCTCGCCACGCACCCGCACAGCCTCGCGCTGCTCGACCCCGGCGTCCTCCCGCACGCCACGGCGCACGAGGCGCACACCTACCGGCCCGGTACCCTCGCGCAGACCGCCGCACAGAGCGCCATCCGGCGCGGCACCGACCTCCTCCTGAACACCCGCGCCACCCCCCACCCCGGCGGGCGCGTCACACTGGACCGCCTGACCGTCACGAACACCCATCAGATCGTCACGCACGAGACGCACACCCTCCACGCGCCCCTGATCGTCCTCGCCACCGGCGCGCACGCCCCCACGCAGGCCGAACACCACCTGGGCGTCCACACCCGCCACGCCCGCGCATACCGGCAGACCCCGCACCTCGCCACGCCCAGCACCGAGGACGCGCCCGTCCTGCACGCCTGCGGCCTCACCCTGCGGCCCCAGCACGGCGCGTACACCCTGATCCCCACCATCCACCACCGCGACCCGCACGGGTACACCCCCCAGGGTGGACACCTGACCGGCGTGCCCACCGGCCTGCGCCGCGAAACCCTCGAAGACCTCGTGGGCCTCATGGACGCCCTCCCCGCCCTCGCCACCAGCGACCTGCACCTCGGCCGCAGCCTCGCCGACATCCCCGGCGCCTGGCTCGCCCTCCTCCACGGCCACCCCGACGCCCCACCCACCCACCAGCGCCTCGACGACCACACCCACCTCCTCCTCGGCGGCCCCCACGCCGACACCCTCGGCCTCTGGACCGCAGACGCACTGGCGCGGCAGATCGCGGGGGGAAGGGGGCAGTAGGGAGTGGGTTGTGGGTTGTGGGGAGTGGGAAGGGAGGCTGCTGCGCAGCGGGACTCAGCTGCTGCGCAGGGAACCCCTCAGTCAGCTGCGCTGACAGCTCCCCTCAAGGGGAGCCCCACCCCACGCTTCTGCCGAAGCCAAAACAGTCGATCAGCGGCCCGCACCATCCACCCTGCCCGCCACCGCCGATTGCCACCGGCCGTCGTGCGCGCAGCGCGCGGGCCTGCGAGGGGGCGGCAGGATGGCGTCGAGGCCGGACCCGTCACCGCCCACCACGAACACGCCGCAGGAGTAAAAACTCTTGCCCAGTGCAACGCCGCTCCCCCTGCCCCCCTGGGGTAGGGGGCTGGGGGGTGGGGCCGCCCCAGCACCTCCCTTGTCTACCCCTTCCCCGTCACGCCCAGCCCGCCGCCCCTAAGCTGTCCGTTATGAGCGCCGCGCGAATTACGGGTTGGTCAGGGGTGAACGCCTGACGGCCTGCGCGCTGCCAATCGTCCCCCGCCGTCCGGTGGGGGGTTTTCTTTTCAGATTCAGACAGAGGGGTGATCGGGTGTGACGCAGGTTCGGGACTTCAAGCCGGGTGAGCTGGACGCGATGGACGTGTTGCGGTTGGCGCTGACGAGCAAGGTGTACGGGGCGGCGGTGGAGACGCCGGTGAGTGAGACGCCGCGTCTGAGTGCCCGGGTGGGGAACCGGGTGCTGCTGAAGCGGGAGGATCAGCAGCCGATCTTCTCGTTCAAGTTGCGGGGGGCGTACAACAAGATGGCGCAGCTGACGGCGGAGGAGCGCTCTCGGGGGGTGATCTGTGCGTCGGCGGGGAATCACGCGCAGGGGGTGGCGTTCGCGGCGGAGCGGTTGGGGGTGCGGGCGGTGATCGTGATGCCCGCGACGACGCCGGAGATCAAGGTGGGGGCGTGCCGGGCGCGGGGGGCGGAGGTGGTGCTGTTCGGGGACAGCTTCAGTGACGCGGAGGCGCGTGCATTCGAGTTGCAGCGGGAGTTGGGGCTGACGTTCGTGCATCCGTACGATGATCCGCTGGTGCTGGCGGGTCAGGGGACGGTGGCGCTGGAGGTCCTGCGGCAGGTGGAGGTGGACGGGCCGCTGACGGTGTTCGTGCCGGTGGGGGGCGGCGGGTTGATCGCGGGGGTGGCGGGGGTGCTCAAGGCCCTGCGGCCGGACATCCGGGTGGTGGGGGTGGAGCCGGAGGACAGTGACGCGATGTTCCAGTCGGTGCAGGCCGGGGAGCGGGTGCGGCTGGAGTCGGTGGGGATCTTCGTGGATGGCGTGGCGGTGAAGCAGGTGGGGGCGTTCACGTTCGACCTGACGCGCCGGTACGTGGACGACTGGGTGCGGGTGAACACGGACGAGGTGTGCGCGGCGATCAAGGACGTGTTCGACGATACGCGCGCGGTGATGGAACCGGCGGGGGCGCTGGCGGTGGCGGGCCTGAAGCGGCTCGTGCAGGAGCGGGGCGTGCAGGGCGAGACGCTGGTGGCCCTGACCTGCGGCGCGAACGTGAATTTCGACCGGCTGCGGCACGTGGCGGAGCGGGCGGAGATCGGGGAGCGGCGCGAGGCGATCTTCGCGGTGACCATCCCGGAGCGACCCGGCGCGTTCCGGGAGTTCATCGAGGTGGTAGGCGCGCGGGCCATCACGGAGTTCAATTACCGCTTCGCGCCGCGTGCGCAGGCGCAGATCTTCGTGGGGGTGCAGCTGGCGGCGCCGGGGCAGCGGGCGGAGTTGCGGGGCGAGCTGGTGTCGCGTGGGTACGCGGTGCTGGACCTGACGGACGACGAGCTGGCCAAGGTGCACGTGCGGCACATGGTGGGGGGCCGCGCGCCGGAGGCGACGGACGAGCGGGTGTACTCGTTCACGTTCCCGGAGCGGCCGGGGGCGCTGCTGGAGTTCCTGACGCACCTGCATGGGCGCTGGAACATCAGCCTGTTCCATTACCGGAATCACGGGTCGGCGCACGGTCGGGTGCTGGCGGGCGTGCAGGTGCCGCCCGGGGACGCGCCGGAGTTCGCGGCGTTCCTGGCGGGGGTGGGGTACCCGGCGACCGAGGTCACGGCGAATCCGGCGTACCGGCTGTTCCTGACCTGATACGGACTCCGGTTGAAAGGTTTGCAAAAACTTTCAACCCGAGCGGATGCGAGAAGGAGCAAAGCGGGTTCCGGACGTGGAGCTGGCAATCCGGTGAAGTTCCGGATTGTCAGCGAAACAAACGGAATCCGTATGACCCGTGCTGACCCGGCGGCCATCTCATGAAGGGGGGGTGGGGCGGCCCTCACCCCACGCGCGGGCGGACGTGTCCTGATGAGGCATGACGAACAACAGCGCGGCCGGAAACGTGGTGGTGTGCCTCAGTGGGGCGTGGCAGGGGGAGGCCACGGATCCGCAGCGGTCCTTTCACGGAGCAGTGCTCACGTCCACACTGGAAGCGCTCCCAGTCGGGGAGGCGGTGGAGGTCACGTACCGCGACAGCGGCCGCCGCGTCACCGGACCCGGCGAGCACGGCACGTACACCCTGCGCGCCGGCCCCCACCGCTGGACCCTGTCGCGGTTCACCCAGCACGCCAGTCAGGCCGGACAGACCCGCGACGACCGCACGCCCGAAAGCAAATGGGAGGCGGAACTGGTCAGCGGGTGATGGGTGATGGGTGATGGGTGATGGGTGATGGGTGATGGGTGATGGGTGATGGTCAACAGCGTGTGCGCGACGCCCCAGCCCACGTCAAGACCCCCCACTCCCCACAACCCACTGCCCACTCCCCTATTTGCCCTTGCCACGTAGCGCAGCGCGTGCTGCACTGGCGGGCATGACCACCCAAACGGTCCGGATCGTGAAGGCCAGTCCCGCCGACCCGCGCGTGCTGGCTTTGATGGACGCGCAGCAGGCGGAACTGCGTGAGCTGTACGTGGATACCACCGAGGTCACCGAGGCGTTCGATCCGCAGTCGCTGAGCGGTGCGGGGTGCGTATTGCTGGCGGCTGCCCGGGAGGACGGGACGCTGGTGGGGTGCGGCGCTCTGAAACGCTGGGACGCGGCCTCGGCAGAGGTGAAGCGCATGTACGTCACGCCGGACGCGCGCGGTTCGGGGGCGGCGCGGGCGCTGCTGGACGCCCTGGTCGCGCGGGGTCGGGCGCACGGGTACGCGCGGCTGGTGCTGGAGACCGGCGACCGGCAGCACGCCGCCATAGCGTTGTACGTGCGGGCGGGGTTCCGGCGCGTCCCGAACTTCGGGGTGTACGTGGGCGTGGAGGACAGCCTGTGTTTCGAGTTGCCGCTGGCGTGAAGGGGCTCTGAATCCGGCTCCCATCCCCGGCTGGGACGGGGGTGCGACGGTGGGGCATGACTGAAGCCATGATCCGGGATTGCATCGACGCGTGTCTTGACTGCGTGGCGGCCTGCGAGGCGTGTGCCACGGCGTGTCTGGCCGAGCCGGATCTCGACATGATGCGGGCGTGCGTCCGCCTGGACCGGGACTGCGCGGACGTGTGCGCGTTGACGGCGCGGCTGCTGATGCGGGGCAGCGACCTGCACGCGCGGGCGTGCGCGCTGTGCGCTTCGGCGTGCGAGGCCTGCGCGGCCGAGTGCGGCCAGCACCACCACGACCACTGCCAGCGCTGCGCGGAGGCCTGCCGCCGCTGCGCGGAGCTGTGCCGGAAGATGGCGGCCTGAACCCGGCTTCCTGACTGGGGTCAGGGGGGCGGCGGGGGTGGGTGTGCCGGGGTGGGCGGGGGTGGACGCGAGTTTCGCTTTGGCCTATACTTCGGTGAGGTTGTTATGCCCATAGCAGAAATCATCAGTGTCGGCACCGAGTTGCTGTTCGGCGAGATCGTCGACAGCAACGCCGCGTTCCTCGCCCGTGAACTGGGCGCGCGCGGCCTGACGCTGCACCATAAATCCGTCGTCGGGGACAACCTCGGTCGACTTCAGGCGGCCATCGAACGGGCACTGGACCGCGCCGACCTGCTCATCCTGGGCGGCGGCCTGGGCCCCACCGACGACGACCTGACCCGCGAGGCCATCGCCGCCGCGCTGAACGAGACGCCGCAGGTGGACGAGGCGCAGCTGACCCACCTGCGCGGCCTGTTCGAGGCGCGCGGCCGGGCCATGCCCGACACGAACAGCAAGCAGGCGTGGCTGATCCCGTCCGCCGAGGCGCTGCCCAACCCGGTCGGCACCGCGCCCGGCTGGTTCGTCCGCACCACCCGCGCCGGGCAGCCGAAACTGATCGCGGCGCTGCCCGGCCCGCCCCGCGAGATGCGGCGCATGTGGGCCGAGCAGGTGGTGCCGCGCCTGCCGCTGCCCACGACGGCGCTGGAGCACGTCACCGTGCACACGCACGGCATCGGCGAGAGCCTGATCGCCGAGCGGCTGGGGCACCTGACCCGGCAGGCGAACCCCAGCGTCGCCACGTACGCCCGCCTGACCGGCGTGGACGTCCGCGTGGCGGCCAGCGCTCTCACCTCCGATGAGGCCCGCGCGCGGCTGGCCCCCGTGCTGGACGAGGTGCGCGGCGTGCTGCGCGAGTGGACCTGGGGCGAGGACGACCAGACCCTGGCGGGCACCGTGCAGGCCGCGCTGGCCGGGCGGACCCTGGGCGTGATTGAGGCGGGCAGCGCGGGCGTGCTGTGCACCCTGCTGGCCGACCAGCCGGGCTTTCTGGACGCGGCGGTCACGCAGGATCACCGCCGCCTGATCACGCTGGGCCTGACGCCCGTGACGTTGCAGGGGGACGGACTGGTCAGCGAGGCGGGCGCACGCGAACTGGCCGACGGCGCGCGCGAGCACCTGGGGGCCGACCTGGGCCTCGCGGTGGTCGTCTGCACCAGTGGCGAGGGGGCCGGGCGGGCGCACGTCGCCCTGAGTGACGGCGCGCGGGTGGCCGCAGCGGGCCTGAACTGGCCGGGCGATCCGGCGCAGCTGCGCGAGCGGGCCGCGGCAGCGGCGCTGGCCCTCGCGGCCCGCACCCTGCCAGGATGGACCGCATGACCGACCCCCGCCCGAAACGACCTGCCCGTCCCACCAGCCAGCCCGGCAACAAGCCCGGACCCAAAGCTGGCGGCAGACCCGGCCCGAAAGCGGCCGGGAAGGGACGCGGCGCGCCCGACACCCACACGCCCACCACGCAGCGCCTCTTCTTCGCGCTGCCCGTCCCGGCGGACGTCACGCCCGCACTCGTCGCGGCGCAGGGGAAACTGCGCGGCAACTGGCGCTCAGTGCCCGCCGAGCAGATGCACGTCACGCTGGCGTACCTCCCGGCCGTGCCGCTGGGGCGGGTGGACGACCTGAAGAAACTCGGCACGCGCCTCTTCACGGACGCCGCGCCGCTGGACCTGAAGCTGCGCGGCACCGGGTACTTCCCGAACGAGGGCAGCCCCCGCGTGTGGTTCGTGAAGGTCGAGGCCGAGGGCCTGAACGAACTGGCCGCCGCGCTGCGCGCAGAAATCCAGGCGCTCGGCCTGAGCACCGACGACCTCCCCTTCAAGGCGCACGTCACGCTGGCCCGCAAGAAAGGCCCGGCGCCGCGCGTCCCCCCGATCCTCTTCCCCGAACACTGGACGGCCGGCAGCGCCGGGCTGCACCGCAGCATCCTGCGCAAGACCGGCCCCATTCACGAAACCGTCAGCACCTTCCGCCTGCGCGGCACCCCCGCCACCCCCGCCCCCGCGACCGAACCGGCCCCGGACGAGGCTATCCAGGAGACGCCATGAGCAAAGAAAAAGACATCACCGCCCCCACCGACGCCAAGGAACGCGCCAAGGCCATCGAGACCGCCATGAGTCAGATCGAGAAGGCGTTCGGCAAGGGCTCGATCATGAAACTCGGTGCCGAGAGCAAACTCGACGTGCAGGCCGTCAGCACCGGCAGCCTCAGCCTGGACCTCGCGCTGGGCGTGGGCGGCGTGCCCAAGGGCCGCATCACCGAGATCTACGGCCCGGAATCCGGCGGCAAGACCACCCTGGCGCTGGCCATCGTCGCGCAGGCACAGAAGGCCGGCGGCACCTGCGCGTTCATCGACGCCGAGCACGCCCTGGACCCCGTGTACGCCCGCGCGCTCGGCGTGAACACCGACGAACTGCTCGTCTCGCAGCCGGACAACGGCGAGCAGGCGCTGGAGATCATGGAACTCCTCGTGCGCAGCGGCGCCGTGGACGTCGTCGTCGTGGACTCCGTGGCCGCCCTGACGCCCCGCGCGGAAATCGAGGGCGAGATGGGCGACAGCCTCCCCGGCCTGCAGGCCCGCCTGATGAGCCAGGCGCTGCGCAAACTCACCGCGATCCTCAGCAAGACCGGCACCGCCGCCATCTTCATCAACCAGGTCCGCGAGAAGATCGGCGTGATGTACGGCAACCCGGAAACCACCACCGGCGGCCGCGCCCTGAAGTTCTACGCCAGCGTCCGCCTGGACGTCCGCAAGATCGGCCAGCCCGTCAAGATGGGCAACGACGCCATCGGCAACACCGTGAAGGTCAAGACCGTGAAGAACAAGGTCGCGCCGCCCTTCAAGGAAGTCGAACTGACCCTGATGTACGGCAAGGGCTTCGACCAGCTCAGCGACCTCGTGACGCTCGCCAGCGACATGGAAATCATCAAGAAGGCCGGGTCGTTCTACTCCTACAACGACGAACGCATCGGCCAGGGCAAGGAAAAGGCCATCGCGTACATCGCCGAGCGCCCCGAGATGGAAGCCGAGATCCGCACCCGCGTCCTCGGCGCCATCAAGGAAGGCCGCGACCCGCTGGCCGCCGTGCCCACCGTCGCGGAATAAGGTTGAACGTTGATGGGTGATGGAGGGGGAGGCCTGCGGGTCTCCCCTTTCTCGTCAACGGGCCTGCCAGACGGTCACGGTGTCCGCCGGGGCGAGGGTCAGGGCGCGCGTGGCGTCCTCGCCGGTGTAGTCCACGTCCTCCTGCACGACGTTCCACCCGGCTTTCAGGGGCAGGTCCACGGTCAGCCGCTCGGGCATGGCCTGCTCCGGCACGCAGCGGGTCTCGCCGCTGACCGTCACGTCCGCCGGGCTGAACACCACCCGCTGGAACCGCAGGCGGCCGTCCATGTCCGGCTGGCCGTCCAGCAGGTCCACCTCGGCATTCAGGGTCGTCGCGGTTTGCCACAGGTCCTCACCCACGATGCTGCCCACGCTGGGGAACGTCCGCCCGGCCGCGGCCACGCGCAGTTCGTTCAGCGGGAACACCTGCGCCGCCGGGTCGCCCAGCGTGATCTTCCCGCTGCGGGTCACGCAGCCCAGCGGGTCCAGGTTCAGCCACTCCACGAGCGGCACCAGGGCGCCTGCCAGCCGCTCCGGGGTGGGCAGCGGCAGAGTCAGGTCCCCCGCCGCGCCGAGCGTCCCGCGCGCCGCCTGGATGCGGCGGTCGTCCCCGCCGGGGAAGGGCAGCAGCACCCCCACGGAACCTGCCCCGCCCTCCCAGTCGGGCAGCGTGCCGCGCAGCACCGGCGTGTCCGCCTGCGCCCCCACCACGCCGCCCAGCAGGGTTGCCCACACCACCACTGTTCTCCTTCGCATGGCCCCAGCGTACGCCGCCCGGCCTACGCGCGGATGCCACTTTCGGCGGATGCCCACCCAGCCGCGCGCCCGGCACAGTGGAGGCACGCCAGCCTCACGGGTCTCCGCACGGGAGACACGCCACGCGCCGCCGCGCGGCATGGTGACGGCCCCCACCCGGGTGAAGGTGGGGGCCGTGTCCGGACTGCGGTTTATTTGCGGATGAATGTCCAGGCGGTGGGGAGCAGCAGCGCGGCCAGCAGCAGTTTGATGGTGTCCCCGATGATGAAGGGGGTCAGGCCGGCGGTCAGGAGTGCCCCGCCCTTCAGGCCGGTCAGGGCGCCCAGCACCGGGAGGCCCACGGCGTAGATGACGACGCTGCCCGCGAGCATGGCGAGGCAGGTGCCGAGGAACTTGCGGTCCAGCGCGTAGCGTTCCACGAGGAACCCGACCAGGGCGGCGGCCAGAGGGTAGCTGAACAGGTAGCCGACGCTGGCGCGCATGCCGGTCCCGGCGGCGTTCATCAGTCCGGCGGACCCGCCTGCCAGGACGGGCAGTCCGGCGGCCCCGGCGGCGACGTACACGGCCAGCGCCGCCAGCGCGCGTTTCCAGCCCAGGGCCGCGCCGACGAGCAGCACGCCGAGCGTCTGGAGGGTCAGCGGGACGGGCTTCAGGGGCACCTCGGCCTGCGCGAGGACGGCGACGAACGCGGCGCCGCCCACGACGAGCAGCACGTCGCGCAGGAGGCTGGGGGTGGGGGCGAGCTGGCGGGCGAGGGTGGGGTGGGTCAGGGTCATGGTGGTGTCCTCCGGTGTGGGGTGGGGGCGTCAGGTGAGGGTGCCGATGAGCTGCACGTCGCCCGCGCCGACGGTGAGGGGTCCGGCGGGCGTCTGCACGATCAGGCTGCCGCTGGGGTCGAGGTCGAGGGCGGTGCCGTCCACGAGGCCCTGCGGGGTCTGCACGCGCACGGGCTGCCCGAGCGTGACGCTGGCCTCGCGCCACGCGCGCAGCACCTCGTGCGGCGGGGCGTCCAGCCAGATGTGCAGTTCCCGCAGCAGGTCCGTCAGGAGCTGCGCGCGGGTCAGGTCGGGGCGGAACTCGCGCAGGTGCGCGGCCCCCTCCGGCGCGGCGCTGACGTTCACGCCGATGCCCAGCACCGCCCGGCGGGCCTCCTCGCCGCGCAGGTCGGCTTCCAGCAGGACGCCCGCCAGTTTGCGGCGGTCCGGGGCGAGCAGGTCGTTCGGCCACTTCAGGCCGCCCACGCCCGCCGCGCGGGCCAGCGCGACCCCCGCCGCGAGGGGCAGCAGCGCCAGATGCGGGAGGCTCAGCGGGCCGCCGCCGGGTCCGTGGCGCAGCAGGACGCTGAACACCAGCGTGCCGTGCGTGGTGTCCCAGGCGCGCCCGCGCCGCCCGCGCCCGGCCGTCTGCCGCTCGGCGGTCAGGACCGCGCCGTGCGGGGCGGGGTCCTGGGTCTCGTCCGCCCAGGCGCGCAGGGCGTCCTGGGTGCTCGTCACGGTGCCGTGGTAGCGGTGCGCGGCGCCCATCAGCCCGGTCGGCGTGACCTGCGCGGGCGCGGGGGCGTCGGGGTGCAGGGCGTACCCGGCGCGGCTGACCTGCACCGGCACCCCGTCCTCCTGCAGGCGGCGGGCCAGGGTGTTGACCGTCACGCGGTTCACGCCCAGTCGCGCGCCCAGCGCGTCCCCGGTCTGGGGCCGCGTGGTCAGGAGGGGCAGGAGGCGCTCGGGCATGGTCGTTCAGTGTTGTACGCGCCCGCCTGAACGAAAGCAATGAACCCGGTTCAAGCAGGCGACCCGCATGACGGGACGAGGGGGGCAGTGGGGAGTGGGGTGTGGGAAGTGGGTCGGCTGCCTCACCCGGCACGCCGACGGGTGGCCAGGCCCGCCTCCAGAGAACCGCTTCCGACCGACACCACCCAGCCCACAACCCACTGCCCACTCCCCACAACCCCTTTGTCACGCCCGTCATCGGCGCGTCAGGGGGCGTTTGCTAGACTGCGGGCATGACGATGGTGCGCCAGACCAAGCAGCGGGCAGCGGTGATCGACGTGCTGCGCGCGGCCCGGTCCCACCCGGACGCCGCGTGGATTCACGCGCAGGTGCGCGAGCAGCTGCCCAGCGTGAGCCTGGGGACCGTGTACCGCACGCTGGACGCCCTGGTGCGTGACGGGGTGGTCGTGACGCTGGAACGCGCCGGGCAGGCCACCCGTTACGACTACAAGCACGAGGGGGACGCACATCACCACGCCGTGTGCCGCACCTGCGGCGCGATCTTCGACGTGGATGCCGGGGACGTGCCGGCCGTGCCCGCCTCGGCGCTGCCTGCCGGGTTCCAGGTGACGGACGTGCGTCTGGAATTCATGGGCGTGTGCCCGAACTGCCAGACGCAGAACTGACGGTTTCCGTTCAGACCCCCTCCCCTGCCGCGCGGGTGGAGGGGGTTTCCCTGGGGGCGGGACGCCTTGCCTGGGCCGGGGGCGGTACGCTGCGCGGGTGACCGTGCCGCCCCCCCAATCCCCCGCGCAGCCTGACGCTGCGGAATTCCCGGTGTATACCGCCCGTTCGTTCCTGCCGACGTTCCTGCTGGGCTGGGCGCTGGGCGCGGCGCTGACGTTCGCGGTGCGGGGCGTGGGCGGCGCGCTGCTCACGAACCCCTGCGAGGGGCACACGATCGTGGCGCTGCTGGTCCCGCTGCTGCTGGGCCCGGGTGGGCTGGCATTCACGGCGCGGCACTGGCGGCAGCCCGCCCGGGCGGCACTTGGCCTGGGGCTGGTCGTGGCGTCCCTGATGCCCGCGCTGTTCGTGGGCGCGCAGGACATCGGCGGGCTGCGCCGCACCGGCTGCGCCGGGGGGTACGTGGTGATCTCCGAGGTGGTGAACGGGCAGCGGGGCGAGAGCATCAGCGCGCTGGCGCTCGCGGCGGGCACCGAGCGGACCCTGACGGCCCGCGTGGGCGGCTACACCCGCCAGACGCACCCGGGGCTGTTCACGGTGAGCGGCGCGGCCAGCACGCCCGGCGTGGTCGTGACGGTGGCCCGCACGCAGGTCCACGCGGGCGAGGACTTCACGGTGACGGTGCGGGTCCTGCCGAACACGCCCGTGAACTCGTACACGGCGGGCGTGAACGCCGTGATCACGCAGGGCGGGAAGCGCATCCCGGCCAGTGGCACGCTGGAACTGAACGTCCGTCCCCGCCAGCCCTGAGCGGCGGCCCTCCCGGCGGGCGCTGACCGTCCACCCGGGGGACGTGCGCCGCCGGGGGCGGGTGGTACGCTCGGACGGTGAATGTGGCGGAACTCTCCAGCTTGGCCCTCCAGACGTTCCTGACCATGCTCGTGGTCATGGACCCGATCGGGCTGGCGCCGATCTTCATCGGGCTGGCCGGGAACCGCCCCAGCTTCGAGCGGCGGCGCATGGCGGTGCGCGCCAGTCTGGTCGCGGGGATCATCATCCTGCTGTTCGGCCTGTTCGGGCGCGGCCTGCTTGATCACCTGGGCATCAGCCTGAGTGCTTTCCGGATCGCGGGCGGCATCCTGCTGTTCCTGATCGCGCTGGACATGGTGTTCGCCCGCCCCAGCGGCAGCAAGGAAACCGCCGAGGAGGAACAGGAGGCGCAGGAACGGCAGGACATCAGCGTCTTTCCGCTGGCGATTCCCCTGATCGCGGGGCCGGGGACGCTGGCGAGCATCATGATCCTCGCGGGGGACGCGCACGGCTCGCCGCTGCTGCTGACCGCCGTGTTCCTCGTGACGGGCGTGGTCCTGCTGCTGTGCTACCTCGCGCTGCGCCTGTCCGGGCAGATCGCGCGCGTGATCGGCCTGACCGGCGTGCACGTGGTCACGCGCGTGCTGGGCGTGCTGCTGGGCGCGCTGGCGGTGCAGTACGTCGCGGACGGCGTGCTGGAACTGCTGCGCGGCGGCCTGAAGACCGGCACCGGCCTGCTGCGCGCCGCCGGACTGGCCTGAGCCCCGATCAGGGCGCTACGCCATTCGCCGCACCCGACGCCCGGGGTGAACTAAGCGTGTCAGCGCAACAATCCCCTGGCAGGCGCGGCTTAGAATCCGGGCATGACTTCCAGAAAGGACGTGCCGGACACCAACCGAAGACCTCGGGTCGCCGCTGACCTGAACGCGCCGCGGGTGCTGGTGCTGAACGCGTCCTACGAGCCGCTGCACGTCACCAGCGCCAAGCGGGCCATCACGCTCGTGCAGTACGGCGTGGCGGAAATCCTGGAAGACAGCGACGACGTCGTCCGCTCGCCCAGCACGGTCATGCCGGTCCCCAGCGTGATCCGCCTGCGCCGCTACGTCCGCCGCCCCCGCGTGCACCCCATCCCGTTCAACCGCCGCAACGTGCTGCGCCGCGACACCTTCACCTGCCAGTACTGCGGCTCGCCGGAGGAACTCACCATGGACCACGTGCTGCCTCGCTCGCGCGGCGGGCGGCACACCTGGGAGAACGTCGTCACCGCGTGCCGCGCCTGCAACCAGCGCAAGGGCAACCGCACCCCCGAGGAAGCCGCCATGCCCCTGCGCACCCGCCCCCGCGCGCCCACCTTCGGCGTGTACGCCCACGGGCAGTTCGCCCACTGGCAACCCCAGTGGACCCGCTACCTGGGCGGCTGAAGCGGGGATACGAGGGTCGAGGGTCTAACAGTCTGAAGGTCCAAGGCAGTGCGACTCTCAGACTCTTGGACCTTTAGACTCTTGGACCCTCCAACCCTCTAGACTGCGGCATGAACCGGGATCAGGCGTACGAACTGATGGTGGCGCACACGTCGAGCGTGTCGTTGCAGCGGCACATGCTGAACGTGGAGGCCGCGATGCGCGCCTACGCCCGCCACTGGGGCGAGGACGAGGAGCTGTACGCGGTGGCGGGCCTGCTGCATGACTTCGATTACGAGCTGCACCCGGACGAGCACCCGACCTGGGGCGTGGCGTTCCTGCGGGAGACCACGGACACGCCACCTGCCGTGCTGGACGCGATCATGGGGCACGCGGCGTACACCGGGACGCCCCGCGAGTCGCGGCTGTCGCGGACGCTGTTCGCGGTGGATGAGCTGACCGGGCTGGTGCAGGCCGCCGCACTCGTCCGCCCGGATAAAGACGTGCGGCTGGTGGAACTGAGCAGCCTGAAGAAGCGCTTCAAGAACCGGGCGTTCGCGGCGGGCGTGAACCGGGAGGAGGTCGAGCAGGGCGCGCGGGAACTTGGCGTGGACCTGGACGAGCACATGACGCGGGTGCTGCGCGCCATGCAGGACATGTAGCCGGAACCTCAGCCCGGCTGAGCCTCTTCCCTGCCCCGCCCGCCTGGATGTTGCGTCCAGGCGGCCGTTTTCTGCGCCGATCATGCCTGATGCCCGGCTGACGCGCGGCGATCATGGCCTGCTCACGGGGGGGCGCGTACGGTGATGGCACCAGACGGGAAGGCGTCCCAGACGCCAGAAACCCCACCCGCAGGAGGTGAGACCGACTGGCCCTCCAAAACCACACTGCCCGCCCCCGGTCACCCGCCCCGCTCACGACCCACAGGAGATCCGATCATGACCACCCGCACCCTGACCGCCACCGCTCCCCGTTCCCTGACCGCGCTGGCCCTGGCGACCCTGAGCCTGGGCGCGCTGATCGCCCCGCAGCGCGCGCTGGCCGCCCCGGCGGACATGACGGGCACCTGGGTGAACAGCAACGTCACGACCAGCGGCATCACCCGCGTGAACGTGACCCGCGCGGCGGGCGGGCAGATGACCGTGCAGGTGTTCGGGCGCTGCCACCCGAACGACTGCGACTGGGGCAGCGCCCAGATGGTCACGTACGGCACGACCGTCAGTGACGGCAACCACTTCACGGCGACTGCCGTGTACGCCAAGGGCTTCGCGACGACCACGCTGGTCATGAACTTCACCCGGGGCCGCCTGGACGTGCAGGCGCTGACGCAGTTCACGGACGGCAGCGGGCGGCAGAACTACGCCAGCCGCGACGCCTTCGCCCGCTACCGATAACCGCCCCCGGGGGGAGCGGGCTGACACGCCGGAAACCTTTCCGACGCAGCATACGTATCAGGACGCAGGTGGGTGATCCCCCACCGCGAGCCAGACCCCAGCCCCGCTTTCTCTTCCAGCGCCGCGCCTCCTGTTCCCGGAGGGGCGGCGCGCGACTGCCGGCGCGGGTGTCCCTGAGAGCCGACTGCGCCGGGGTGGCGGCGCGTTACCCTGGGCGGCATGACCTCGCCGATCACGCGTATGCAGCAGGCCCTCGCCGCGACCAGCCTGGACGGCTGGCTGGTGTACGACTTCCAGGGCCTCAACCCGCACGCCCGCACCGTCCTGAATCTGCCCCGTGAGGCGTTCCTGACGCGGCGGTTCTTCGTGTGGGTGCCGCGCAGCGGGCAGGCGGTGGTGCTGCACAACCACATCGAGGGCGGTACCTGGGGTGAGATCACGCGCGGCTGGAACGCCGAGCGGCGCGCGTTCGGGTCGCACGCGGAACTCGACGCCGCGCTGCGCGCCGTGGTCGCCGGGCGGACCCTAGCCATGGAGTACAGCCCGAATGGCGCGGTGCCGTACGTGAGCCGCGTGGATGCCGGGACGGTCGAGCGGGTGCGGGCCGCCGGGGCCGCAGAGGTCCACACGAGTGCCGATCTGCTCCAGTCGTTCCTGGCGTGGAGTGCGGACGATCTGGCCGCGCACGAGCGGGCCGTGGCGGTGCTGATGCAGGCGAAGGACGACGCGTTCCGCCTGATCCACGAGCGCCTGCGGGCCGGGCAGCCCGTGACGGAAGTGGACGCGCAGGCGGTGATCATGCGGCAGATCGACGCGGCGGGCATGCAGGCCGGGCACGCCGTGAACGTGAGTTTCGGCGTCAACGCCGCCGACAGCCACTACGAACCCAGCCCCGAACGCCACGCCACCCTGAAGCCCGGCGAGTGCGTCCTGATCGACCTGTGGGCGCAGGAACCGGGCCGCCCTTTCGCGGACGTCACCTGGGTCGGGTACGCCGGGCAGCCCACGCCCGCGTACCAGAGCGCCTGGGCGGCCGTGGTCGCCGCACGCGACGCCGCGCTGCGCACGATCCAGGACGGGTACGCCCGCACGGGCTGGGGCGAGGTGCAGGGCTGGATGGCCGACCGCGCCGCGCGCGACGCCATGGGCCCCGAATGGGAGGCGTACTTCCTGCACCGCACCGGGCACGACCTGGGCGTCAGCATCCACGGGGCGGGCGCGAACCTCGACGACTACGAGACGCGCGACACCCGCACCCTCACGCCCGGACTGGCCGTCACCATCGAACCCGGCACGTACCCCGCCGCGCAGGGCTTCGGCATCCGCAGCGAGATCGACGTGTACCTCGACCCGCAGACCGGCCCGCGCGTCACCCCGCACACGCAGGCCGCGCCGTTCATCCTCGGCGAGGGCGACTGGGCGCAGGTCCGCGCCCGCGCGTACGGGCAGGACTGACGCCGCCCGCCGCATGAGGCCGCCTTGACGCTTCCCTCAGGGTTGCGCGTGCCCCCCACGCCCGAACCGCTACCCTGGGGGCATGGCGAACCTCGGCTCCTCCACGATCATGCTCACGGGTGCGGGCGGCGCGCTGGCCACCGCGATAGCACAGGAACTCGACGACGCGGGCGCGCAGATGGTCCTCGTCGGGCGCGGCGACAGCCTCGCGCGGGCCGCGGACCGCTTCCCCGCCACGGAAGTCCTCGACCTGGACCTGCGCGACCCCGCCAGCATCGAGGCGCTGCGCAAGGTCAAGGTGGACACCCTGATCCACACCGTCGGCACCTACGCCACGCAGGACGCCCAGAAAGCCACCGAGGACGACTACGACGCGATGTTCGACGCGAACATGCGCACCCTCTTCCACGCCGTGCAGGGCGTCCTGCCGAACATGCTCAAGCAGAAGGACGGTCTGATCATGGGCGTCAGCGCCGGGCAGGCCGCGCGCCTCAGCGGCCCCAAGGCCGCGCTGTACACCGCCAGCAAGTCCGCCGTCGCCTCCTACGTCCTGAGCCTCCACGACGAACTCAAGGGCAAGGGCGTGCGCGGCATGGTCCTGTACCCCATGGGCGCCATCGACACGCCGGGCAACCGCGACGCCGGCATGGACTGGGACAGCATGATCGACCCGCGCGGCCTCGCCAAGAGCGTCGCCCACGCCCTGACCCGCCCCGACCGGGCGCACATCACCGAGATCAAGGTCTACCCCGACACCTGAGAGTAGGGCTGTGAACGCTGAGGGGGGCGGGGCGTGAAGCTGCTCGTGTGGGATTTCGACGGCACGCTCGCGTTCCGGAGCGGGCTGTGGTCCGGGACGCTCGCGGCTGTGGCGGCGCGGCACCGGCCGGATCTGGGTCTGGAGGCCGCGCACTTTCGCCCCTTCCTGAGTACGGGGTTCCGCTGGCATGCGCCTGAACGGATACATCCCGCCCGTGGGGCGGCGGCGTGGTGGGCGGAACTGCACCCGGTGTTCGAGCGGGCGTACCGCGAGACCGGGGTGAACCCGGCGGACGCCCGCGCGTGGGCCGCCGAGGTGCGCGCCGAGTACCTGAACCTGGAGTCGTGGGCAGCGTTCCCGGACGCTGCCCCTGTGCTGCAGCAGTTGAGTGATGCGGGCTGGACGCACGCCCTGCTGACGAATCACGTGCCGGAGTTCGGGGCGCTGCTGGACGGCCTGGGGCTCCGTTCGCCGTTCACGGTGGTGGTGAACTCCGCCGACACCGGTTTCGAGAAGCCGCACCCGGAAGCGTTCCGCGAGGTGCTGCGGCGCGTGGGCGTCCCGGAACGGGTCTGCATGATCGGGGACAGTCCCGACGCGGACATGCGCGGCGCGCAGGGGGTCGGGTGGCCCGCCGTGCTCGTTCACCGCGAGCTGGCAGGGTGCCCAGCCCGCCAGCTGACGGACGTGCCGGGCTTTCTGGAGCGGCTGTGAGCTACAGCTCAGAGCCCAGAGCTCACAGCCCGCGCTTTACCCGTCGGCGAGGGCGGCCATGAGCGCGGCGGCGTAGCGGACGCCGTTTTCGAAGTCGCGGCGGAGGATGTTCTCGTTGGGGGCGTGGACGCGTCCGCCGATGTTGCCGATGCCGAGGGCGATGACGGGCGCGCCGACGTGCTGCATGAAGGGGTGCATGGGGCCGCTGCCGCCGCTGCTGGGGTTGAGGATGGGGTCGTGTCCGTGGACGTCACGGGCGACCTGCACGGCCGTTTTCACGAAGGGGTGGTTGAGGTCGCTGCGGGCGGGGTGCTGGTGGCTTTCGAGTTCGACGATCTCGATGTCGCTGAAGCCCTGCGTGTCGAGGTGGGCGCGCAGCAGGTCCACGATGCGGTCCGGGTGCTGGTCCGGCACGAGCCGGAAGTCGAGTTTCACCATGCCTTCGGCCGGGAGGACCGTCTTGCTGCCCTGCCCCTCGTAGCCGCCGTGGAAGCCGTTGACGTTCACGACGGGTTTGAGGTTCAGGCGGGTGTGGTACTCGCCCCTGTCCCCCAGGGTGCGGGTCACGTCGTAGGTGTCCCGCAGCGCCTCGCCGGTGCCGGGCAGGGCGGCGATGGCGTCCAGGTCGGCCTGGCTGGGGGGGCGGACGTCGTCGTGGAAGCCGGGGATCAGGACGGTGCCGTCGGGGCCGCGCAGGGAGGCGACAGCGGCGGCCAGTCGCCACAGGGGGTTGTCCACGACGGCGCCGTTGCTGCTGTGCAGGTCGCTCGCGGCGACCCGGCAGCGGAGTTCCACGCAGATGATGCCCTTCAGGCCCGCGTACAGCACGGGGCGGCCCTCGGGGGTGATGCTGCCGAATTCCCACCAGACGCCGTCGGCTTTCAGTTCGGCGGCGTGCGCCTCGATGAACGCTTCGAGGCTGGGGCTGCCGACCTCTTCCTCGCCCTCGATGAGCCACTTGACCTTCAGGGGCAGGCCGCCGCGCTGCTCCCTCAGGGCGCGCAGTCCGGCGAGGCGGGAGACGAGTTCGCCCTTGTCGTCGCTGGCGCCGCGCCCATACAGGCGGCCGTCCCGTTCGGTCAGGGTGAAGGGCGGCGTGTCCCAGAGTTCGGCGGGGTCCTCGGGCTGCACGTCGTAGTGGTTGTAGATCAAGAGCGTGAAGGGCCCCTCGCCCGCTTCGGCCAGGAGGATCGGGGCGACCTGTCCGGGGTACTCGCGGACGGTGAAGCCCTCGGCTTCCAGCAGGGTCTGCACGGCCCGGGCGGCGTCCGGGAGGTGGCGGCCCTGGGCGGAGACGCTGGGAATGGCGACGAGGTCGGCGAGGTCGCGCAGGCCGCGCTCGATGTGGGCCGTGAGGTCGGGTGGGGTCATCCCTGGCAGCGTACGGGAATCCGGGGCGGCGCGCGTGCGTCATCTGGCGGGTGTCCGGCCGAGCGGACGGCGTGGGGGGACAGCGCCAGCATTTGACAACGTTTTCAGTTCGGGGGTACGCTCTGGGTACAGCTCACAGTTCACCCGTCGGTTCGCCCCGCACCCGAGCGGCTCAGGCGGTCCGCACCGTATCCTGCCCGCAAGGAGCCCCACGTCATGACCCGGAACGTCACCATCAGAGACATCGCGCGCGAGGCCGGCGTGTCGATCAGCACGGTCTCCCGCGCCCTGAACGGGCAGGTGCCGGTCGCGCCCGACAAGCGGCAGCGCGTGCTGGACGCCACCCGCCGCCTGGGCTACGAACCGAACGCCGCCGCGCAGGGTCTCGTGCGCGGGCGCACCATGACGGTGGGCGTGCTGACGCAGGACATCGCCAGTCCCTTCTACAGCGAGGTCTCGCGCGGCATCGACGCCGGACTGGCGGGCAGTGGGTACCAGCCGATCTTCGTGAACGGCCACTGGGAGATCCAGGACGAGGCGGCGGCCATCACGGCCCTGACGCGGCGGCAGGTGGACGCCGTGATCGTCCTGGGTGGCCGCCTGGACGCGCGGCAGCTCCGCGACCTGCACGCGCGGGTGCCGCTGGTCGTGGTGGGACGGCAGGTGCCGGGCCTGGACGACGCCTGCCTGAGCGTGGACAACGTGCAGGGCGCGTTCCTGGCGACCACGCACCTGATCCAGCTGGGGCACCGCCGGATCGCGCACGTGGCAGGCATCCCGTCGCAGCGGGACGCGGTGGACCGCCTGGAAGGGTACCGGCTGGCGCTGGCGGAGGCGGGCGTGCCCTTCGACCCGGCGCTGGTGTTCGAGGGGAATTTCAACGAGGCGAGCGGCATTCAGGCGGTCGAGCACTGGCTGGGGCGCGCGGCGCAGTTCTCGGCGGTGTTCGCGGCGAACGACCAGATGGCGTACGGGGTGGGGCTGGGCCTGTACCGGCGCGGCATGCGCGTCCCGGAGGACGTGTCGCTGGTGGGCTTCGACGATCTGCCCGCGTCGCAGTTCACGCTGCCGCCCCTGACGACCGTGCACCACCCGGCGCGGGAGATGGGCGAACTGGCGGCCCGGCATCTGCTCGCGCGCCTGAACGACCCCGGGGCACCCGCCGAGCTGCCGCAGTTGCCGATCACCCTGAGCGTGCGGGAGTCCGTGCGTTTCGCCCGTTCCCCCTGAGCCTGGATCACCGTCCCCTGGAGCCCTGCCTGCCCATGACCTGACCGCCTTCCCCGACTGGTTCCTCACATCCTGCAAACGTTTTCTACTGACGGCCCGCCCTGCGCTGCCGTCCGGAGGTCTTTCATGTCGCACGTCCGTTCCCCCCTGCCCGCCCTGCTGTGCCTGACCGCCCTCCTGAGCGCCTGCGGCCGCGCCCCCGACTCCACGCCCGCCGCGGCCCCGCCCACGCTGGGCGCGCTGGACTACGGCACGAGCGCCCCTCCGGGCAGCAAGGGCGGCCCCACGAACACCAGCGGCGCGCTGCTGAGCCCCGCCTGGACGGCGAACGCCGCCGCGAAGGGCAAACCGCCCACCAACGAGTTCTGGTCGTCGATCATCTTCAAACGCAACGCCGGGAACGCGTACAGCGAGAACATGTTCGCCCATCCCCTCGCGCTGCACGCCGCGGCGGGCGGGCTGGAGGTCGGGTACCCCAAGGCCATGCAGATCGTGGGCGCACCGGGCCTGGAGAAGTACCAGTACCCCTTCGCGCCGGACTTCACGCTGGGCGTGTCGGGCCTGAACTCACCCGACACGAAGACCGACGACTGGGGCGACTGGACGACCACCGCCGCCTGGAGCGACGGCACCCGCAGCCTGAAAGCCACCTTCGGGCACGGCCTGCCGTTCGTGTACGCCACGAAGACCGGCGGGAACGCGCAGGTGACGTTCATCGCCGCGCCGACCGTCTGGTCGAACCAGGGCAACGTGCTGGGCGTCACCGTGAACGGCCACCACTACGGCGTGTTCGCCCCCACCGGCGCGACCTGGACGGTCAGTGGCACGACCGCCACGAGCACGCTGGCCGGGAAGGACTACTACTCGGTGGCGGCGCTGCCGGACAACTCGGTCGCCACGCTGAACGACTTCAGGACGTACGCCTACACCTTCGTGACGGGCAGTCAGGTCAGCTGGGCGTACAACGCCGCCACTGCCACCCTGACGAGCACGTACGCCCTGACCACCGCCGCGAAGGAGGGCGCGGCCAGCGGGTCGGTCATGGCGCTGTACCCGCACCAGTGGATGAATTCCGGCAGCGTGAACACCGCCTACACGTACGTGTCGCCGCGCGGGCAGATGAAGGTCGCCAGGGGGGTCAGCAGCTTCACGACCACCCAGAAGTTCCAGGGCGTCCTGCCGTACTTCCCGGACAACGGCGCGGCGAACACCCTGAACAAGACGCAACTGGCGGCGTACGTGAACGAGGCGAACACCAGTGCCACCCTGAACCCCACCGGGGACTCGTACTGGGTGGGCAAGGGCCTGGGCAAACTGGCCGAACTGGTGCCGCTGGCGGGTCAGGTGGGGAACTCGGCGGCGCAGACGGCGTTCCTGGACGCCATCCAGCGCACCCTGCAGGACTGGCTGGACGGACAGGGCAGCAACTACTTCGCGTACAACTCGGCGTGGGGCACCCTCATCGGCTACCCGCAGGGGTACGGCAGCGAGGAGGAACTGAACGACCACCACTTCCACTGGGGGTACTTCATCAAGGCCGCCGCGACCCTCGCGCAGTACCGCCCGACCTGGGTGAGCGGCGCCACCCCGCAGGGCCGCACCTGGGGCGCGAGCATCAACGACCTGATCATGGACGCCGCCAACCCGACGACCAACACGAGCCAGTTCCCGCGCATCCGGAATTTCGACCCGTACGCCGGGCATTCCTGGGCGGCCGGGCACGCGGGCTTCGCCGCCGGGAACAACCAGGAGTCCAGCAGCGAGGACATGAACTTCGCCGCCGCGCTGGTCAACTGGGGCGCACTGACCGGGAACAGCGCCGTGCGTGACCTGGGCATCTACCTGTACACCACCGAGACGACCGCCATCGAGCAGTACTGGTTCAACCAGACTGGCCAGGTGTTCCCCGCCGGGTTCGGCAAGCCCGCCGTGGGCATGGTGTGGGGGGACGGCGGCGCGTACTCCACGTGGTTCAGCGGGGAGAAGGAAGCCATCCAGGGCATCAACCTGCTGCCCATCACGGCGGCCAGCGCGTACCTGGGGCGTAACCCGGCGTACCTGAAGACGAACTACGACTTCCTGGGCCGCGAACCGAACAGCTGGAAGGACATCTTCTGGAGCACCTACGCGTTCTATGACGCGGCGGGCGCCCTGGCGAAATTCGGCAGCGGGGCGTACACCCCGGAGGACGGCGAGACGAAGGCGCACACGTACCAGTACCTGCACAGCCTGAACGCCATGGGTCAGGTGGACACGGGCGTCACGGCGGACATCCCGAACTACGCGGTGTTCAGGAAGGGCGCGGCCCGCACGTACGTGGCGTTCAACCCCACGGTGGGCGCGATCACGGTGACGTTCTCGGACGGGAAGACCCTCAGCGTTCCGGCGCGGCAGGTGGTGTCCTCGCAGGGAGGCACCACCCCGCCGCCCACGTGCTCTGCGGACACGACCGCGCCCGGCGTGCCCGGCGCCCTGAGCGGCAGCGGCGTCACGAGCAGCAGCGTCACGCTGTCCTGGGGCGCGGCGAGCGACAACTGCGGCGTGAGCAGCTACGAGGTGTTCCAGAACGGCACGCTGAAGGCCACCGTGACCGGCACCAGTGCGGCCGTCAGCGGCCTGAATGCCAGCACCGCGTACACCTTCAGGGTGCGTGCCAGGGACGCCGCCGGGAACGTGGGCGCGTTCACGGGTGACCTGAGCGTCACGACGCAGGCGGCCAGTACCGCCGCGACCCTGCCGGGCACCGTGACGAGCAGTGGCGGCGCGATCGCCAACGGCACCAGCCGGGCGTTCCCGGTGAACGTCACGTCCGCCGGGACGTACCGCCTGTCCGTCACGAGCACCAGCAGCCTGAACAGCCGCCTGATCAACGTGGCCTTCAATGGAACGAACTACGACCTGGCGGTGGACGCGGGCAAGACGGTGATCGCGGACTTCCCGAACGTCACGACCGGCGCGAAGAGCATCACGGTCACCGCCAAGAGCGACGGCGTGACCCTGGGCGCGATCAGCGGCGCGAACCTCAGCGCGCCCACCGATCCCTGCGCGGCGGACACGACCGCCCCCGGCACGCCCGGCACTCTGACCAGCCCCTCAAAGACGAGTTCCAGCGTGAACCTCACCTGGGGCGCGGCGAGCGACAACTGCGGCGTCGGCAGCTACGAGGTCTACCAGAACGGCACGCTGAAGACCACGGTGACCGGCACGAGCGCTGCAGTCAGCGGCCTGAGCGCGAACACCGCCTACACCTTCAAGGTGCGCGCCAGGGACAGCGCCGGGAACGTCGGCGCGTTCACGGGCGACCTGAGCGTCACCACGGCGAGCGGCGCGACCGCCGTGCCCGGCGTGGTGACCACGGGCGTCGGCGTGATCGCCAGCGGGGCCAGCCGCTCGTACGACCTGAGCCTGAGCGCGACCCGCAACGTGCGCCTGCTCATCACGAACGCCAGCAGCGCCAGCAGCAGCGCGTTCACCGTGACCTTCAACGGCACGAGCGTCCCGCTGTCCATCGGCGCCGGGCAGACGATCCCCGTGGACTTCGCCGGGGTAGGCGCCGGGACGAAGACCGTGACCCTCACCGCGAACAGCGCCGGGGTGAACCTGGGCAAACTGGAAGCCACCACGTACTGACAGCAGAGTTCAGAGGTATTGCGGGTGTCCCTCGATACCTCTGAGAGGCTGTCTGGAAAGTCATTTTCGAGCTGGTGACGGCTGTTCACCAGCGAACGCCGCGAGTCTGCGAATCATAAGCCGAACAAACGACACAACGATGAACGCCGCCGTTGTACTCGGCAGCAGGTCATACTCCCGGTTCAAGCGACGATCAAACGACAACCACGCGAAGCTCCGCTCCACCACCCACCGCTTGCGCAGCACCTTGAACGTCCGATACCCCCTGAACGTCTTGATCTGTTCCTCCGTCAATTCCTGTCCCACAGGCAGCCAATACCTTCGGGTGTTGGCATCCGCACGCCGTACCACTTCCACGCTGAACCCCAGAGTGGTCTTCACCCACGCCTCCCACGGCCCGGCATACCCTCCATCCACGAACAGATGGAGTGACCACTGCGGCTGCGACAGGTGCACCTGTCGCAGCAACACCTTCCCACCCTCGCGGTCGCTGATGTTCGCTGCCGTGACGGTGACACCCAGCAACAACCCCTGCGTATCCACGATCAGGTGATGCTTTCGTCCGTTGATCTTCTTGCCCCCGTCGTACCCTCTGACCCCCCTTTTTGGGAGGTCCTCACACTTCGGGAATCCACGACGCCCGCCGTTGGGCGGGCGTTGCGGCCCATGGCCGTTCGAGTCTGGGTGCGCAGCGCGTCATTGACGCGCAGCCAGACGCCATCGAGCTTCCACTGCCGGAAGTAGCTGTACACCGTCTTCCAGTGCGGAAAATCGGCAGGCAACATGCGCCAGGACACGCCGCCACGTGTGATGTAGAAGATGGCATCAACGACATCCCGGCGATGGATGCGTGCTGGACGTCCGCCTGGTTGAGGCGCGGGAATCAGTGGGCAGAGGATGGCCCATTCAGCGTCACTGGTATCGCTGGGGTAGTGTCGGTGCCGAGTCATAAAAAACAGTACGCTGTTTTCGACACCACTCCCTCAACCCTCTTTCCAGACAGCCTCTGATACGGATTCCGTTTATTTCGTTGACAGATCGGAACGCCACCGATCTGCCAACTCCACGTCCGGAATCCGTTTCTCTCCCACTCGCTCCGCTCCGATTGAACGGCTTTGTAAGCCATGCAATCGGAGTCCGTATGAATCGAGCGAAGCGAGCACCTGAGGAAAACAGCGGTTGGAAGTGGAGTTGGAGGGCGTGCTGTTGGCCCTTTAATGAAACTGAAAACCGCTGTGAATGACATACGGACCGCCCCGCCCTCACGGAATCAGGAGGGGCGGGGCGGTCTGTATGGCTCAGCGCGGGCTCAGTGCTGGCCCTGGATGCGGCGGATCAGCGGGGGCAGGACGCGCCGGGGCAGCAGGCGGGGCAGCAGCGTCTGGAGGCGGTTGACGGTCCCGATGACGTGCACGGCCTCGCCGCGCAGCATGGCGGTCACGGCCTGCGCGGCGACCTCGCGGGCGGGGAGGATCGCGGCGCGGGTCAGGCGGTCGCGCAGCAGGCGGCTGCCGCCCATGTTCGCGGCGGCCTGGAAGCCGGTCTCGACGGGGCCGGGGCAGGCGGCGGTGACGCTGACGCCGGTGCCGCGCAGTTCCTCGTGCAGGGCCTCGCTGAAGCTCAGGACGTAGGCCTTGGTGGCGTAGTACACGGCCATCAGCGGCCCCGGGAGGAACGCGGCGGTGCTGGCGATGTTCAGCACGCGGCCCCGGCCCCGGGCGCGCATGCCGCTCAGGTACGCGTGGGTGAGTTCGGTCAGGTCGGTGATGTTCACCTGGATCATGTCGAGCTGCTTCTGGACGTCCAGTTCGCTGAATTCGCCGTAGTCGGCGAAGCCTGCGTTGTTCACGAGGATGTCCACGTTCAGGTTCAGGGCCTGGGTGCGCTTCAGGAGGTCGTGGGCGGCGTGGGGCCGGGTGAGGTCCTGCGGGAGGACGTGGACCTGCACGCTGTGCCGGGCGCGGAGGGTGTCGGCCAGGGCGTTCAGCGGTCCCTCGCTGCGGGCGACGAGGATCAGGTGGCTGCCGCGCGCGGCGAGTGCCATGGCGATCTGTTCGCCGATGCCGCTGCTGGCGCCGGTGATCAGCGCGGTGCTGGGGGCAGGCCGGTTCTTGGGGGCGGGCTGGGTCATGGGGGCTCCTCTGGCGGAACGCCTAAGCGACCGCCGGTAAGTAGAGATTAGTTACCCATGGTCAGTCTGTCAAGAGTCAACAGGCGTAATCTCCCGCGAACACCCACGGCAGGCCTTCGGTTATAATTAACCTATGGTTACCCAAGTGCGCGCCCGCAGCGACGTTGCAAAGCAGGAACGCCGCGCGCAGATCCTCACTGCCACCCGAACCCTGTGGCACACCCACCGCTACCCCGACCTCACCCTGAACGCCATCGCCGAACAGGTCCACCTCACCAAGGCCGCCCTGTTCGCGTACTTCCCCAGCAAGGAAGACCTGTTCCTCAGCCTGTACGAGACCCTGCTCGACGAGTTCTTCCACGACCTGAACCGCCACCTCGACCTGGGCGGCACCCACACCCCCGCCACGCTGGCCCGCACCCTGGGCAGCCTCACCCTGGCCCATCCGGACCTCGCCCGGCTGATCCCGCTCCTGGCGGGCATCCTGGAACACAACATCAGCGCCGAACGCGCCCACGCCCACAAGACCCGCGTCGCGGCGCACCTGAACGCCACCGCGCCCCGGCTCCAGCGCGCGCTGCCTGGGCTGCGCGGCGACGCCCCCGCCCGCCTGCTGACGTACACCCAGGCGCTCATCGCGGGCCTGCAACCCATGAGCGACCCCTCGCCCGCCGTGCGCGAGGCCCTGCGCGACTCCCCGCTGGGCGCGCTGCACCTCAGCCTGGACACCGCGCTGCCCGACGCCCTGACCGCCCTGATCACCGGCCTGACCACCGCACCGGAGGCATAAAACAGGGAGGGGCCCACACCTCCCCCTGACCTCTTTCAGTTCATTTTTTGAAGTCGTGTGGGTGACCCTTGTGCCAGTTCCAGGCGGTCTGCACGATGTCCTTGAGGTCCGTGAACTGCGGCTTGAAGCCGAGTTCCTCGCGGATGCGGGTGGCGTCCGCCACGAGGCGGGGCGGGTCCCCGGCGCGGCGGGGGGCGAGTTCGCGGTTCAGGGGCGTGCCGACGACCTCGTCCACGGTGTCGAGCACCTCCTTGACGCTGAAGCCGTGGCCCAGGCCCACGTTGAAGGTGCCGTCACGGCGCTGCCCACTCAGCAGGGCCTCCACGGCGAGGACGTGCGCATCGGCGAGGTCCTGCACGTGCACGTAGTCGCGGATGCAGGTGCCGTCGGGGGTGGGGTAGTCGTCGCCGAAGATCAGCATCTTCTCGCGCTGGCCCAGGGCGGTCAGGGCGGCCATCTCGATCAGGTGGCTCTTGCCCGCGTGCGCCTCGCCGATGTCACCCTCGGGCGCGGCGCCGCACACGTTGAAGTACCGCAGCACCGTGTACGGCAGGCCGTGCGCCGTGTGGAAGGCGTGGATCATGTGCTCGGTCATGAGTTTCGTCTCGCCGTACACGCTCTCGGGCTGCATGGCGGCGTTCTCGGGGATGGGCACGAGGTCGGTGGTGCCGTACACGGCGGCCGTGGAGGAGAACACCAGCGGGATCTTGCGGGTCTCCACGATGCCCTGCAGCAGGTTCAGGCTGCCGACGACGTTGTTGCGGTAGTAGCGGGCCGGGGCGCGCATACTCTCCCCCACCTCGATCAGCGCGGCGAAGTGGATGACGGCGTCGGGCTGGTGGGCGTTCAGCGCCGCGCGCACGGCGTCCGCGTCCAGCAGGTCGCCGCGCACCAGGGGCACGTCGGCGGGCAGGGCCTCGGCGTGCCCGCTGGACAGGTTGTCGAACACGACGACCTCATGCCCGGCGCGGCGCAGCTGCCGCACCGTGTGAGACCCGATGTACCCCGCGCCGCCCACGACCAGAATCTTCATGGGCGCCAGCGTAGCGCGCTTCAGGCGCCTGGGGCGGCGGTTGGTCTGGGTGGGGCGGTGCTGCCGCGCACGACCAGCCGGGTCGGAAGGGTGACCGGGGCGGGTACCTGCCCGTCCAGCAGGGCGAGGATGGCCGCGCCGACCGCCGCGCCCTTATCCGGGGTGGGCTGCCACACGGTCGTGAGGTTCAGCGCGCCGGAGCTGGGCAGATCGTCGTAGCCGATCACGCTGAGGTCGCCGGGGACGCTCAGGCCGAGGGTGGCGGCGGCCCGCAGCGCCCCCTGCGCGAGGACGTCACTCATGCACACGACGCCCGTGACCTCCGGGTGGGCGCGCAGCAGATCCAGGGTCAGGGCCTCGCCGTCGGCGGGGGTGTTCTGCCCGGCCTCCATAAGGTGCAGCGCGGCGTCCGGGTGATTGGCCGTGGCGGCGCGGTAACCGCGGATGCGCTGCGCGGTGGTGCGGTACGCGACCTGCGCCTCGCGCGCGGGGCTGACCGGGCCGGGGTGGCGGTCCCCGGCGAGTTCCAGGCACAGCGCGCCCAGCTGCCGGTGCCCCAGGGCCAGCAGGTGCGCGGCGGCGGCCTGCGCGCCCCCGGCGTCGTCGATGCCCACGTGGGCGCTGCCCGCCTGCGGGTCCTGATCGACGAGCACGGTGGGCAGGGCGCGGTCCAGCACGGCGCGCAGCAGCGGGCTGCCCTCGGCGGCGCAGTACACGATGAAGCCGTCCACGCTGGCGTTCCGGACGGCCAGGGTGGCGTCGGCCTGCGGGTCGTGCGGCGCGGCGAGCAGCAGGACGTTCAGGTCGCGGTCGTGAACGGCGCGGGTGACGCTGCCGAGGAACAGCGCGGCGGCCGGGTCGGCGAAGGCGTAATCCAGCGGCGCGTCGTACACGACGCCGAGCACGCCGGTGCGGCCCCGGCGCAGGCTGCGGGCCAGGGGGTCGGGGCCCTGGTAGCCCAGGTCGCGGGCGGCGGCCAGGATGCGGCCCCGCAGGTCCTCGCTGAGCTGGTCCGGGCGGTTGTAGGCGTTGCTGACGGTGGCGACGCTGACGCCCAGCGTGCGTGCCACGTCCCGCAGGGTGGGTCGGCTGGCGGCGCGCGGCCCGGTGGGGACTGGCTTGGCGGGGGGCATGTCCTGATGGTAGCGTATGGACACCCGATCTGAAACGATTCAGATCCGACCCGTACCTCCCCCACCCCCCGAGGTCCCACCCATGACCACCGCCGCCCCCGCCACCACCCCCCAGCCCCACGCCGAAGCCGCCCGCCGCGCCCTGAACACCGTCTTCATGGTGAACGGCGCCGTGTTCGCCACCTGGGCCGTGAACATCCCCGGCGTGCGCGACGGGCTGAGCCTCACCCCCGCGCAGATCGGCGTGGCCCTGCTCGCCAGCGGCATCGGCGCCGTGATCAGCATGAGCCTCGTGGGCCGCTGGATCGCCCGCTGGGGCAGCGCGCCCGTCACCCGCGTCGCCACCGTGCTGTTCCTCCTCAGCCTGCTGCTGCCCGTCCTCGCGCCCAGCCTCCCCGCCCTGATCGCCGCGCTGGCGATCCTGGGCGCCACGAACGGCGTCATGGACGTCGCCATGAACGCCCAGGGCGTCACGGTCGAACGCACCCTGGGCCGCCCGATCATGAGCCGCCTGCACGCCTACTTCAGCCTGGGCAGCCTGCTCGGCGCTGGGGCCGGCAGCCTCCTGATCGGCCGCGTGTCCATCCCCCTGCACGCCGGTCTCGTGGTCGCCACGACCCTCCTGCTGGCCGCCGTCACGCTGCGCCTCCTGATCCCCGACCCCGCCGGGGACACCCCGCAGCAGGGCACCCAGACCACCGCCACCCCAGCGGGCCCGGTGCTGACCCTCCCGGTGCTGCTGCTGGGCCTGCTGTGCTTCCTGGGCATGCTCGCCGAGGGTGCCAACTACGACTGGGCCGCGCTGTACTTCCGCGACGTCCTGAACGTCCCCGGCGGCGCCGCCGGACTCGGCTACGCCGCGTTCGTGGCCACCATGACCCTGGGCCGCTGGTTCGGCGACCTGGGCCGCGCCCGCCTCGGCGACGAACAGATCGTCCGCATCGGCTCCCTGGTCACCGCCGTCGGCCTCGCCGTGGCGCTGCTGTGGCGCGACCCGGTGCCCGCCACGCTCGGCTTCGCCCTCTCGGGCCTGGGCCTGAGCAACGTCGTGCCCGTCATGTACGGCACCGCCGGGCACGCCCTCGCCGGGCGCGGCATCGCCGCCGTCGCCGCCATCGGATACGGCGGGTTCCTGCTCGGACCGCCCGCCATCGGCTTCGTCGCCGACCACGTCGGCCTCGGCTGGGCGCTCGGCATCGCCCTGGGCAGCGCCGCGCTGATCACCCTGCTCGGCGGACGCGCCTTCGCGCTGATCCGCCGCTGACTTCAGGCCGGGCCGACGTAGCGGGCGCGGGGGCGGATGAACTGCCCCCCGGCGCGGGTTTCCAGGGCGTGGGCCAGCCAGCCCGTCACGCGGGCCAGCGCGAACAGCGTGACGGCGTCCCCGGCGGGGCGGCCCAGCACGAGGGTCAGCGCGGCCAGCGCCAGGTCCACGTTGGGCGGCTCGGCGGTGTCCCCCGCGTGCGCGTGGATGACCGCGTGGGTGGCGCGCGTGACGGGATGCCCGGGGAACTGCGCCTCCAGGGCGTCCAGCAGCGCGCGGGCGCGCGGGTCGCCGTGCGGGTAGAGGGCGTGCCCGAAGCCGGGTGCGTGCCCGGCGCGGCGGGTGGCGTCGCGCAGGGCGGCGCGGGCGTCACCGTTCAGGGCGGCACTCAGGAGGTCGTGGGCGTGCAGGGCGCCCAGTCCGTGCCGGGGTCCCTGCAGGGCACTCAGCGCCGCCAGGGTGCAGTGGGCGAGGCTGGCGCCGCCGCTGGCCGTGACGCGGGCGGTGAAGGCGCTGACGTTCAGTTCGTGGTCGGCCAGGAGGATCAGCGCGCGGCGCAGCAGGTCCGCGCCGTCCGGGCGGCCGCAGGTGCGGGCCAGCCGGGCGTGCAGCGGCAGGTCGGGGGCGGGCGGCAGGCCGGCGTGCCGTTCGGCGGTGGCGTGCAGCAGCGTCAGGATGCGCGCGGCCTGCCGGGGGCCGCTTTCCGGGCGGGTGTCGAGGGCGTCCGGGTCGTGCGCGCCCGCGTACGTCAGCGCGTAGCCCAGGGCTTCCAGGGGCGTGTCGGCGCGCGGGTGGCGGCTGAGGTTCAGCCGGGCGCGCAGCGGCAGCGTGGGCCGCGTGCCGGGGTCACCGGTCCACAGCAGCGCGGCGACGTCCTCGACGGTGGCCGCATCGGCGAGGCTCAGCGCGTCCACGCCCCGGTAGGCCAGCGTGCCGTCCTCGATGCGGGTCAGGGCGCTGTCGAGGATGGGTGTCACGCCCCGCTGCGTTCCGGGGTGCAGGCCGTCGAGGCTGCCCTGCACGGCCGCCTGCACTCCGGCCTGCGGGTCGCGGCGGGTGGCCTGCCGCCCGGCGAGGGCCTGCACGTCGCCCGCGTCGTAGCGGCGCTGCCGGGTGCCGGGGGGGCCGGGGACGCTGCGGATCAGGCCGCGCGAGACGTAGGCGTACAGCGTGGCGGGTTTCACGCCCAGCTGCTCGCAGGCCTGCGCGGTCGTCAGGGAAGCCGTCATTCCTTCCAGCCTAACATTGATTCCAGAATCAAGATTGACGACATTGACGGCGCGGGACTAGCGTGCAGCCATGACCCAGGACGCCCCCGCTGTGCGTGACGTGCCGACACCCGACCTCTTCCCTGCCGCGTTCCCGGCGGACGCGTTCCCGCAGGTGGTCTGGGAGGACGGCGACCGCCCCGCCTCGCTGCCCGCGCAGGCCTGGACGACCGAGAC
>NZ_BCMS01000002.1:300000-389340 GCF_001485435.1 Deinococcus grandis
CGGAACCGCGGGTGCCCACGCGTCCGCACTCACGGACGGGCGCGCAGCCGGGTCCGGTGCGTCCCAGGCGGGCAGCGGCTCCCACGGGGCGGGCAGGCCCGGCGCGCGGCGCGGCGCATCCACCCTGGACTGGCGTGCGGGGTCGGCCTGCGCGAACGCGGCGTGTTCGGTGGCGAGGGCCACGCCTTCCTCGTCCACGGCGGCGGGACGGCCGGGGCGCGGACTGGCGTCCGGTCGCGGCGGCTGCGTGGGACGGGTCAGGGCTGCCGGGACGAACAGCGGATCGCGGGCGCGGCGGGCGTGCGTGACCTCGTGCGCGGCCAGTGCCAGCCCCGCCGCGCTGCCCAGCGGCACGTCGTGCGGCAGGAACACCGTCTCCCCGACCGTCAGGCCGTCGGCGCGGGCCGCCCGCAGCGCGGGCGTGACCTCGGGGCGGCGCACGACCCGGACGTCCGCGACGCTGGTCCCCAGCACGCCCCGCAGGGCGTCCTGCTCGCCGGGCGACAGGGGCGTGCCGTGCCCGTCGCGGGCCAGCGCGTGCTCCAGCGCCGCCAGGACCGCCTGATCCGTGCCCGTGCGGGTGCGGCCGGGCGTCGGGGCGGCCTTCAGGAGCTGGGGACCGGGTGCCGCGCGGCGTGGGGCACCCGGCGCCAGGAGTGGCGCGCCGGGCGCCAGCCGCGCCGGAACGGGCCGGACCCCCCGCTCCGGCGCGGCGTCCAGCGGGTCAGGGGCGGACCTGTCCGCCGAGCCGGTGCGTGTCGGGCGCACCGGCTCGAGGCGGGTCTCGTCGGCACCGGTGGCGGGCTGCATCCGGGCGCCGCGGTCCGCAGGCTCGGCGGCCCAGGCAGGCGGGGCGTCCGTCGCATCGGCCGCCCGGGTCGCCTCTGCCCGTGGGAGAGGGCCAGCGACTGGCGGTGTCCGGTCTGGACTCGGCGCCTCGGCGGGCCGTGGGGCAGGTGCGGACAGCCAGTCGACAGCATCTGGACGGTCCGGGCGCACCGGGCCGGGCTGCCACCCGGCGGGGTGCAGGACCGGCGCGGCGGACGGCACGGGGAGTGCGCCGGGTGGGATGGCCGGAGCGGTCGGCGTCACAGTCGCGGGCACCGGCCGGTTCGCTCGGATCGGTGTGAACGCTGCCGGGACGGGGGCCGCCACGGGTCGTCCCGGCTCTGGCAGCCACGCGAAGGGCGGTGCCGGGAAGGCCACCACGGGCGGGAGCGTGGCCTGCGCGGGCATCGGCAGGAGCGGCGCGGGCAGCGCGGCCCGTTGCAGCGCCGCCCCCCAGCCTCCCGGTGCGGACAGAGGACCGGGCGGGCGTGCGGAACCCTCCGGCACAGGTCGGGGAAGCACCGGCGCCAGCACGCCCGGGGCAGACGGTGGGACGACCGCGCCACCCGGGCGGTTCGTGGAGATCGCGTCGGCATCCGGGCGCGGTGTCGATCCGGTGGGACCCGTCGGCCGCCCCGGCCCGGGCGCGCGCCACCCTGCGGGTATCGGCGCAGCGGCGACGGCCCGGCTGTCCGCGTGCAGGCCTGCGGGGACGATCGCCGGGGTCGCCCTGTCGTCCGTCCCCGTGAAGGGCGCGGTGGCGTCCCCTGCTGCGGCCGCGCGGGCGGCGGCGTCCGTGGGCGCAGGGCCACCGGCGGGCGCACCGAGGAGAGTCGGCCGGATCAGCGCGGTGCCCGCATCGAGGGGGGTGTCGGGCAGGCGCGTGGTCGGTTCGGGCCTCCCCGACTGTCGTCCCGGCGTGGCGGAACGTACCGGTGCCCGGCGAGGGGAGGGGGCGACTGGGGGCACACCGCGACGTTCCGGGGCGTCACCCGGCGCCGCCCGCACTGCCGGGACCGGCGCCGCGGTGGTGGGGGTCAGTGTGGTGGGTGTGGTCTGTGCCGGTGTCATGATCGGCGGTCTGGTGAGCGACGCGACCGGGCGTGGGACGCCCAGTGGCCCTGCCTGTGTGGGGGCCTGCACGGTCCGCGCGGGCACCGCCCGACTGGGCCGTGGGGGACCGGTCCGCTCCGTCGGGGGGCTGCGGTCCACGGTGGCCTGGACATCCAGCCCACCCGCGGCCAGCGGCGCCTCCACCGGACGGTCCGGCGTCAGGGCCGCGCCCCGGTCCGGCTGGAGCGTGGGCAGCGACGGACCGGGCTGCGTGGCGACCGCGCGGGCCATCACGGACGCTGCCTGACCGGTCACCGGCATGCTGGGGTGCCGCTTTTCGCCATCCGCGGGGCCGACATCGGGTCGCCCGTGCAGCCGAGCGTCCGGGAATGTCGGGCGGCCCGGCGGCCAGGACGGGTCGCCGTCCGTGCGCAGGACGGAGCCCGGTGCATCGGCCGTCGGCACGGACGCCTCACTGACCGGTTCGCCCGGTGGGGGCACCGGGGTGGCCGGACCGGCCGGGTCGGGTGAGGTGACGACGTCCACGGCTGGCGGGGCGGCAGGCGCCGGATCGGCCCACGTGGGCGTGATCTGCCCTGCGGACAGCTGGACTTCAGGCCGCGCGACGCTGAGGACAGGGAGCGTCCCTGGCCGGTCGGCGGCTGGACCGGCCGGGTCAGGCTGAGCCTGGAGCAGCGGGGACGGCGCGGACTCCGGGTGAGGCCCTGGCGTCCTGACCGGCCAGGTTGTCGGAACTGGCGGGGGCGTCTGCACCGGTACGGTCGACTGTTCTGGCACGGTCGTCTGCACTGGCACGGTCGACTGCACCGGCACGGTCGCGCGGCTCAGGGCGTGGGCGACCTCCGCGCGGTTGTCCTCGGTGCGGTTGACCTCCGCGCGGGTGACCCTGGGCCCGGCCTGCGGGATCTGGCGGGCGACGGCGGGCGGCGCGACCGGGTCGAGTCCCGGCAGCGTCACCGGAGCGGACTGCGCCGGTGTGCGCAGGGCAGCGGGGACGGGCGTCACGGCGACGTCCGGTCTCTCCGCCACGGGTTCGGGTGGCAACGAGTCCGTCAGGGGATCGTAATTGACCTCGGCCCGGGCCGGATGGTCTGTCGGCTGCGCTCCCGGGGTGCCGCTGGGGGTCGTGGGCGGCGCTACCTGCGCCGGTGCCGGGACTGCTGCGTCCGTCCCGACGGGCAGGGGCGCGCTGTCCGGACGGACCGCTGCATCCGACGGGTGCAGGGCGTCCGGCGCCGCGCCGGGGCGGGAACCTCGCTCGGGTTCCTCGTCACTGTCCGCCGGGGACTGCCGCGCTGCCTGCGGCTCGCGGCCCTGTCGGCTGCGCGCCCGGACGCGGGTCGCACCCCCCGTCGCGGGCGGCGCGGGGTCCAGGCGGGGCGTGGGGGCAGGGCTCGGCGATTCGGCCGGTGCGGCGGTCGGGGTGACGTTGCGTTCCGGGTGGTGATCCTGCCAGTTTTCCAGCTGCCCGAACGGAATGGCGCTCTCGTCGGTCTCGCCCGCCGCCTCGAGTTCCGCGAAGCGGTTCAGGCGCGCCAGGATGTTCTGCGACACGTCCGTGGGGATGGGCGGCGCGACCTTCACCGCCTCCGGCTCCGAGGGTGGGGCGGGGGCGCGCAGGGGCACCGGGCGGGGGCGGCGCGGCAGACGCACGGGGATGTCGTTGTTCCCGCCGCGCATGAGCGCCTCGAGTTCCTGCCGTTCGCGCGCCTGCGCGTCCCGCTGCGCCTGCAGCTGCTCGGCCGCCTGGGCCTCGTCCGCTGCGCTGGATGAGGCTGCGGGGCTCTGCGCACGGTGGGCTGCCGTGCTGGCGTCCGCGTTGGGGGCATCGACGGCGTCGGCGTCAGCCGCGACGGGATGGGCGGCGACGGCATGGGCGGCGATGGAGTCAGGGGATCTGATCTCGCTCGCCCGGTCGGCCGCCGGGACCTCGACGGCGGGGCTGGCCAGGGTGGGTTCCGGCGTCGGGACGGCTGCCCGGGTTGACTGAGGAGCGTCGTCGGTGAGCGGGGAGGCCGTGGTGGGGGGCACGCCCGGCTCCTGGGCGGCCACCGGCCGGGCGACCTGCGGGCCCGCTTCGGCAGCCTCGCCCGGCGGGAGCGCGGTCCGCCCGGCGTCGGCTGGAGCGGCGCGCTGGTCCTCCGACCGGAGCGGCTCGGCGGCCGGGCGCGGCGGGACGGGGGCGTGCCCGGCCGCCGAGCCCAGTGGGGGCTGCGACGGCATCCCTGCCACTGGGGCTGTCTGGGCTGGATTTGTCCGGGCCGCAATGGGCTGAACCGGGGCGGGCTGGGCGTCAGCGACCGCCTCCGGCAGCGGGTGGACCGGCGCGGCAGGCGGTGCGGGCTGGGGCGCGTCGACGCTGGACGCCTCGGTATTCAGCGCCAGGGCCTCCATGAACGACGCGGCACGCAGCGGGCGCGCTTCGAGATCACGCGGGACCGCCGGGCTCGCCGCCGCGGAGAGGCCGGGCGTGGGCCTCAGGGACTGGTCCGCCCCGAGGGGGGGCAGGCCGGGTGGGGGCGTCTCGCTCAGGCCTGCGGCGAGCAGCGCCGCGTGATCCCCGTACGGGTCCACCGGGGCGGGCGTGAATCCGGCCGTGCCGCTCGGGTCCCAGGCGGCAGGCGCCTGCCCGGTCGGCTGAACGCCCGGCACACTGGGCAGAGCGGGCCGCGGGACACCCGGTGCCGAACCTGACTGGCTGGGCTGCACGCCGGACTGCACGCTGACCGGCGCGGTCGCGTGCAGGGGCGCGGGACCCGGCTGGACGGCGGCCGGGGCGACCTGGGACGCAGGGGAGGTCGGCGCGCCCGGCGTGAGCCCGGTCTGCTCCGCCCGGGTCTGCCCAGGCCAGGACTGCTCGGGCCAGATCTGCTCAGGCCCGGTCTGTTCCGGCCCGGTCGCCTCGGCCGGTGCGGCCCCGGGCCACGTCGGGTCGGACCAGCCGGGCGTGGGGAGCGCGGCGGCCGGGAGCGCGATCAGCCGGGCGGGAACGCGGCGGACCCGTCCGGGCAGGGTGGCGGCGGTCGCGCCCGGCTGGCCCGGCATGGGCAGGGCAGGGGCGGGCAGGATGGGGCGGGGCGGCGCGAGCGGCGCGCCCGGCAGGGCCGGTCCCCAGGCTGGGGCGGCGTCCTGTCGCGTGACGGCCATGCGCGTGGCGTGTTTCAGGCGGGCGAGCCGCTCGTCGGTGAAATTCACAGCGCTCCTTTCAGGGTCGCGGGGGAAACGGAAGGGGGTGGGGCGGGGCGCGCGTTACTGACTGAACTGCAGGAAGCCCGCGTGCGCGAGTTCCAGCGTCTCGACGGCCACCGCGTCCCCATTGCCGGTGAACTGCGGGCCGCTCCACTTCACGGGGTACGCCTGGAGCAGTTCGAAACGCGTCAGGACCGCGCCGCTCGTCTGGTACACGGTGACGGTCACGTTGCGGACGTCCAGGTAGCCCTGCACGATGTTCAGGTGCCACTGCAGCAGCTGCTGCCCGGCGACCACGCCGCGCTTGAGGGTCAGGTTGCCCACCTTGGACCGCACCGGGAGGCGCAGCACGCGGTCGTTCACGCCGCCCTCGACGAAATCCAGGGTCTCGGTCTCGATGGCCAGCCCGCTGACCTCGCTGAACGCCGCCTGCTCCAGACCGTCGATGGCGACGTGGTAGCGGTGGTTGGACAGCACCTGATGCGCGGACTTCTGCGGCGTGGTCGGCACCGGCAGCCCGAGGCGGCGGGCGGCGGCCTCGGCACTCATGGTGTGACTGGCGTGCACGCCGCGGCTGTCCACTCGGACCGTGGCTTGCCCGGCGGATGTGCCGACGCGGCCCACGCCGCCGCGCGCGGTGGCGGTGACGCGCGGGCGGGTCACGGCTGGCCTCCGCTGCGCCGGACGTGGTCGAGGCGCAGGTCCTCGAGCATCAGGGCGTACACGCGCCGCGTGATCTCGTCCAGGTCGGGCAGGTGCGGCCTGGGCGCGCGGGTGCCGACGGCCGTCTGCTCAGCCTGGGCCGGGCCGGGGGTCTGGGGGGCGGGAGCGGGGGCTCTCACGCGCCCGCCAGGTCGGCGCTCAGGTCGAGTTCCAGCACGGCGCCGCAGTGGGGGCATTCGGTCTCGACGGTGTCGGGCAGGAAGGTGTCGGGCAGGGCCGCCGGGAGGGGCGTGGCGGGTGCGTGGGTGGGCGGCGTGAAGGCGGCGGGGGCGTGGCCGCTGTTCAGGTGGGCGTACAGCTGTTGCAGGTGCGCGAAGTCCGCGGCGGGCAGGGCGGCCAGGACGTCGGGCGTGACGGGCGCGAAGGGGCCCAGGCGGGTGGTGACGCGCGCCAGGAGCAGCAGTGGGTAGTAGGCCTCGTTGCGCTGCACGCGCGGGTCGCCCAGGGGTTCGATCTCGTCGAGGGCGGTCGCGGGGCGCATGAGACCCTGGCGGTGAAGGTGCCCGTCGGACGTGAGGAGTCCGACGGGCAGCATGAAGGGCAGTTCGTTCACGCTCGGTTACCCCCGAAGCTGGCCCCCGGTGTGGGGCGGGGCCAGTCGATGGACTGGGAGGGGCGGTGCGGGGCGCGGGGTGGGCGCGCCCTGCACCGGGGTGGGGGTCAGCCGCCGACGGGCACGCGCTTGTAGCCTTCGTGCGTGATGGTCAGTTCCTCGATGGCGACCTCGTTGCTCTTGGCGTCGTAGGTGGGGCCGTTGAGTTTGCTGGGCCAGGCGCGCTCGAAGGTCCAGGCGGCGACGGGTTCGCCCTTCTGGTTGTGCAGGGTGATGGTGCCGCTGCGGCGGGCCTCGTCCATCTTGCCTTCCTCGACCTGCTGGCGCCAGCCCCACATGTCCATGTCGTTGGTGATGCCGCGCTTGAGGACGATGTCGTTGTACTTCATGGTGCCGGGTTCGCGGATCAGCACGGCGCGGCCCTTCTCGTCGGTGGCGCGGTATTCGACGACCTGGCTCTCGCTGCCCAGGCCGGTGCATTCACGGAAGGCGCCGACGACCTTGTTGTCGAACTGGACGCTGAAGTAGGCGGCGACGAGCGGATCTTTGCGGGTGGGTGCGGTCATGGGGTACCTCCGGGGTCAGGGAAACGAGGGGGCGGGGATGGGTGAATGGGGGCGTTACTGCCCGCCACCGGCGTACTGGCTGAAGCGGAACACGATGAACTCGGCGGGTTTGACCGGCGCGAGGCCGATCTCGATCTGCAGCATGCCGCGGTCGCGGAGTTCGGCGGGGTTGAGTTCGCCGTCGCACTTCACGTAGAAGGCCTCGCGGGGGGTGTTGCCGAACAGCGCGCCGTCGCGCCAGACGCTGGTGAGGAAGGAGTTGATGTCGCGGCGGATGCGGAACCACAGGTTCTCGTCGTTGGGTTCGAACACCGCCCACTGGGTGCCGCGCTCGATGCTCTTCTCGACGTAGTTGAACAGGCGCCGCACGGGCACGTAGCGCCACTGGGCGTTGCTGGACAGCGTCCGGGCGCCCCAGACGCGCACGCCCATGCCGGGGAACTCGCGGATGCAGTTCACGCCGATGGGGTTCAGGATGTCCTGTTCGCTCTTGGTGACCTGCAGGGACGGCCCGAGGATGCCGCGCACGATCTCGTTGGCGGGGGCCTTGTGCACGCCGCGTTCGACGTCGTTGCGGGCGTAGATTCCGGCCACGAAGCCGCTGGGGGGCACCATCATGGGGTTGCCGTCGGGACCTTCGACCTTCACCCAGGGGTAGTACAGGGCGGCGTAGCTGGAGTCGAAGTTGGTGTCGACGTTGCGCCACTTCACGACCTGCTGCGGGGTGAGGTCGGGTGGGGTGTCGAGCAGCGCGATGCGGTTGGCGTTGCGTTCGCAGTGGTCGATCAGGGCGCGCTGGACGCTCTTGACGCCGTCTTCGTTGATCATGCCCGCCTGGTAGGCGCTCATGAGGTCGGGCACGGCGATCATGCTGACTTCCTCGGCGATCTCGAGACTCTCGATGCCGCTGCGGCCGTCGACGCTGCCCACGAAGTCCTGCCCTTTGATCTCGCGGCCCTGCTCGATGACGTTGCTGTCGGCCTGCAGGACGTACGCGCCGGGTTCCGGGGCGCGCTCGACGAGGGGACCGGCGCTGCTGGTCTCCTCGATGGTGATCAGGGCGCTGTCCTTGTTCACGACCTCGGCGACGCTGCGGGCGTGCTTCTTGCCCATGCTGACGTTCGGGAAGGTCTCGGTGACGTCGTTGCGGGTGACCTTCAGGGTGAACAGGCCGTCGCTGCCTTCCTCGGGGTCGGTCTTGCCGTCCTTGGTCTTGGGGGCGTCGCCGGTCTTGATGGGGTCGGCGGGGAGCACCTCGATCTGGATGTCGCTCTGGCGGCCGTCGCGGGCGGCGATGCTCAGGCTGGGCACGGCCTTGCTGGCGCGGCTGGGCAGTTGCAGGGGGCGGGCGGCCTCGACGGTGCGTTTGGCCTGGGTGGCCTGGGCGGGCACGAGGCGCACCACGTAGCAGCGGGTGCCGCCGTTGTTGAAGTACGCGTAGACGCTCTGGGCGAGGTACGCGCCGTCCATGAAGGGGTTCTTCTCGCCGCGCGCGTCTGTGGTGCCGAAGATCTCCTTGAACTGCTGCCAGTTGGCCACGAAGACGGGCGTGTTGGCGGGGCCGCTGGGGGCGAAACCGACGAAGGCGGCGGTGGTGGTGCTGATGCCCTCGATGGGGCGGGGTCCACTCTGGATTTCTTCGACGTAGACGCCTGGGGATAGGTATTCAGCCATGGGTTCCTCCGGTGAAAGTGCAGTGTTTGACGACCCCCGCGGCTGCTGCGTGGGTGGGCGTTGAACGCTGAGGTCCACAGGCTTCCAGAACTGACCGGGCGTGTAAACCGCATGTGAGCAGACGCGGGCGGGTCTTCGTTTCTATACTGACCAGTCACACAGTTGTGCCCGAGGTTGGAACTTTGAAGAATAGCCTTCTACAACGTCATTTTCGAGTGAGATACCTCGCATTCCACCCGCTGGTGGCATCCGTGGGTGGGGCCCGTTTTCCCGGAAATCCGTCTAGACATGTGAGGCGGCGGGCGTGATCGCCGACGTCCAGCAGGCCCTGCGCGACCTGATCTACACCGAGGCGCAGCTGCCCCGCGACGCCATCGACATCCGCTTCGCCGCGCCCACCGGCAGCTGGGTCAGCAGCCTGACCCGCCCCACGCTGAACCTCTTCCTGCACGACCTGCGCGAGAACGCCGGACTGCGCTCCATGGAATTCAGCCACGCCCCGGGCCCCGGCGGCGTGCAGCGCCAGCTGGCCCCCCGGCGCATGGACCTGCGCTTCCTGATCACCGTGTTCTTCAAGGCGCAGCTGGACGAACTGGGCCGCGACGAATGGAACGTCCTGTGGCGCGTCCTGGCCGCCCTGCTGCGCCAGGACGAATGGGAGGACCGCTACCTGCCCGACGAGGCCCGCCGCCTGAACCTGGGCGTGCTGGGCAGCGTCACGCACGGCGACACGCCGCAGTCGGTCTTCACCAGCCTGGGCCTGAGCCTGCGCCCGCACCTGCAGTACACCGTCACCGTGCCCCTGGACCTGAACGTCGGCACCTACGCGCCGCTGGTCCTCGAACGCGACCTCGCCGTGCGCGGCGGCCCGGACAGGGACGCGCCGCTGGCCTCACAGCGCCGCCGCAGCTCCTGGCAGCTACGCGCCCCCGACGGGCGTCCCCTGGCCGACGCGCTCGTGCGCAGCGACAGCGGCGCGCGCGGCTACACCGACCCCACCGGCACCGTGCACCTCGACGCGCCGCGCGACGCGGTCGGCACCCTGCACGTCCTCACCCTGGACGGGCAGACCCACACCCTCACCCCGCACACCGAACAGGCCCAGCTGACCCTGGACGTCCCCGGAGGCCCCGCATGACCCGACCCCTCACCCGCCCCCCGGCCCGCGACGTGCTGGGCACCGGCCTGGCCTTCCCGTTCGGCGTGAACCCCCGCGGGCAGCTGGGCATGGTCAGCGGCGAACGCGCCGTCGCGCAGGCCATCATGACCCTCCTGATGACCGCCCCCGGGCAGCGCGTCATGCGCCCCGAGTACGGCTGCCGCATCCACGACCTGGTGTTCGCCCCCGGCGACGCCACCACCCTGGGCCTGGCGTCCTACTACGTCGACGAGGCCATCCGCCGCTGGGAACCCCGCGTGACCGTCGAACGCGTCCAGGCGCGCCTGGACCCCGCCGACCCCGGCCGGATCGTCGTGGACCTGCGCTACGTGCTGCGCGGCACCCCGGACACCCGCTCCCTGATCTTCCCCTTCTACCGCGCCCCCTGACCCCCCCCGGAGACCCCACCGTGCCGCTACCCACCGTGAACCTCGACGACCGCCGCTTCGACGACATCCTCGAAGAGGCCCGCCGCCTGATCCCGCAGTTCTGCCCCGAATGGACCGACCACAACCCCAGCGACCCCGGCATGGCCATCCTGGAGGTGTTCGCGTGGATGACCGACCTGCTGCTGTACCGCGTGAACCAGGTGCCGGACAAACTGCTGATCGCCTTCCTGGACCTGATCGGAGTGCAGCTCGCCCCGCCGCGCGCCGCGCAGGCCCCGGTCACCTTCTACCTGAGCGCCCCGCAGGACGCCCCGCTGGCCATCGCGCCCGGCACCGAGGTCGCCACGCTGCGCACCGAGGTGAACGAGGCGACCGTGTTCTCCACCGAACGCAGCGGCGTGATCCGCCCCCCGGTCCTGACCGGCCTGTACACCGCCAACACCCTCGCGCAGGTGCGCGGGGACGCCGACGACACGCGCGGCGTGCGGCACGACCTCGCGCAGCTGGGCCTGCCCGGCTACCGCTTCCCGATCTTCCAGCCGCAACCGCAACCCGGCGACGCGCTGTTCGTGCAGCTGCAGGACGACCACAGCGACCACGTCCTGGCCCTGCACTTCGGCGTGGAACTCGCCGGGGGCGCCGGCGTGAACCCCAACCACCCCCCGTACGTGTGGGAGGCGTGGCAGGGCGGCGTGAGCCGCTGGGCGCAGTGCGAGATCGAGTACGACGGCACCCAGGCCTTCAACGTGTCCGGCGAGCTGATCCTGCGCCTGCCCACCCTGCGCGAGGGCACCTTCTTCGAGGGACGCGGGTACTGGCTGCGCTGCCGCCTGACCAACGAGCAGATGCACGCCGGGTACCGCGTCAGCCCCGACCTGGAAACCCTGCGTGTGGACGCCCGCGGCGTCACCGTGCCCGCCCGGCACGCCACGGTCGTCAGGAACGAACTGCTCGGGCAGAGTGACGGCACGCCGGGTCAGCGCTTCACGCTCCTGAACGGCCCGGTCCTGCACCTCGACCCGGACCGCGACCTGATCGAGGTCCTCACGCCCGAAGGGGACAGCACCCTGTTCACGCCGGTCACGGACTTCAGCCTGTCCTCGCCGCTCGACCCGCACTTCACGTTCGACACCGCCACCCGCGAGGTCGCCTTCGGCCCCAGCGTCCTGCAACCCGACGGCAGCGTGTACCGCTTCGGCCTGACCCCCGCCCAGGGCGCGACCATCCGCATGACCCGCTACCAGTACGGCGGCGGCGCCGTCGGGAACGTCCCGGCCCGCAGCCTCAGCGTCCTCAAGAGCAGCCTGCCCTACGTGGCGCGCGTCACCAACCACGCCCCCGCCGTCGGCGGCCGCAACGCCCAGCAGCTCGAGGACGCCGTGCAGCGCGTCCCGCACCTGCTGCGCACCCGCACCCGCGCCGTCACCGCCGACGACTACGAACACCTCGCCGCGCAGGTGCCCGGCGTCGCCCGCGCCCGCTGCGTCACCCCGAACATGCACGCGCCCGGCCAGACCTACCCCGGCCAGATCCGCGCCCTGCACGTCCCGCCCGGCCAGGTCACGGTCGCCGTGCTGCCCGAGGTGCGCCCCGGCGACCCCGGCGTGGACGCCGACCCGCTGACGCCCGGCCGGGTCGCGCCCGAACGCCTGACCCTCAGCGCGGAACTGCGCGCGGCGGTGCAGGAGGAACTCGACCTGCGCCGCCCGGTCGGCACCACCCTCGACCTGCGCGCCCCGCAGTACGTGTGGGTCAGCGTCACCGCCACCGTCCGCGCCGCGCACGCCGCCAGCCGCCCCGCCCGCGAGGACGTCCGCCGCCGCGCCCTGCACGCCCTGTACACGTACCTGAGCCCCTACACCGGCGGTCCCGAAGGGCAGGGCTGGCCCTTCGGCCGCACCCTGACCCTCAGCGAACTGTACGGCCTGCTGCGCGCCGTGCCGGGCCTGGAAGTCGTCGAGGACGTGCAGGTCGTCCTGACCGAACCCGGCCAGCCCGAGACGCGCGAGGTCGTCACCGGCAGCCTCCCCATGCCCCCGCAGGCGCTGATCGTCAGCGACGTGCACCACGTCCGGGTGGAACAGGGATGAGACGGCTTCCGTCTGTTCCGTCAGCAACCCGGAACACCACCGGGCTGCTCACTCCACGCCCGGAACCCTATAGCCTCCTGCTCGCGTCCGCTCGGACTGAACGGTGTGCGCACACCGTTCAGTCGGAGTCCGTATGAGCGCCTCGTTGCAGGTCCGCCGGGGGGGCGAGGTGCTGCGGGTCCTGCCGCTGGCCCGCGCCCTGTCCATCGGCCGCACGCCCGACAACGGGCTGCCGCTGCGGGACCCGTCGGTCGCCATCCGCCACGCCGAGATCAGCGCCGAGGGCGGCGCGCTGCTCCTGACGCACCTCGCGGGCGGCGAGCACGTCACGTTCGTCAACGGCCACCGCCTCGCGCCGAACGAACCGCGCCGCCTGGAACCCGGCGACGAGATCCAGATCGGCCCGTTCACGCTGGCGTTCCTGACCGCCGCGCCCGAGACCCGCCCGGCGCCCGCCCCCGCCGGACGCGTGCGCGAACAGGGGGACCTCGCCTCCCGGCCCGCCCGCGCGCCGCTGCCCACCTACCCGCCGGAAGCCCCGGCGCGCGGCACGCTGGCGCTGTACACCGAGTTCCTCCCGCCCTTCTTCCAGGAATCCGAGTTCCTGTCGCGCTACCTGAAGATCTTCGAGGCGATCTGGGAGCCCCTCCAGCGCCGCCAGGACAGCGTCGACATGATCTTCGACCCCAGGGTCGCGCCGCCGCGCGTGCTCGCGTGGATGGCCGGGTGGCTGGGCGTCCCACTGGACCCCCACTGGCCCGAGGCGCGCCAGCGCGCGTGGCTGCGCGAGGCCGTCACCCTGTACCGCTGGCGCGGCACCCGTTACGGCCTGAGCCGCGCCCTGGAAACCGTGTACGGCCTGAGCCCGGTCCTGCGCGAGGACAGCGCCCAGCCGCACACCCTGACCGTGCGCCTGCTCGACCCGCCCGACGGGGACGACACCGCCAGCCGCGCGGCCGTCACCGCGTTCATCCACGCGCACGCCCCCGCGCACACCCGCGTGGACGTCGAGTGGGTCAGCGCCGACGCGGCCAGCCCCTCCCCGCCCGCCCCGGCCGACGCCGCCCCGCCCCCTGAACCCGAACCGGTCACCGCCCAGCCCACCCCGCCCCCCGCTGCACCCGACGGACCCCCCGCATGACCGACACGAAAATCTTCCACCACTACCAGCTGACCCGCCCCCTGGGCGGCGACTGGCTGGGCGCCATGCACGTCGCCACCGATCTCGACGAGGGCCGCGAGGTCGCCCTGCGCGTCCTGGACGAGACCACCAGCGGCCAGTCGTTCCTGCTCATGCAGCTCGAGCGGCTGCTGCTGCGCGTCAGCACCCTGAAACACGCGCACCTGCTGCCCACCGGGGAACTCCAGACCCGCGCCGGGCGCGCCTTCTACGCCATGGACCTCGGCCGCGCCGGCAGCGCCCGCGCGCTGCTGCAGGCCCAGGCGAAAGAAGCCCGGCCCCTGCCGCTCGTGACCGCCGTGGAACTCGTCCGGCAGGCCACCGCCGGGCTGGCGCACGCACACGCGCACGGCCTGATGCACGGCAACCTGAAACCCGAGAACCTGATCCTCCAGCCGGGCCGCGCGCTGCTCGGTCAGACCGGGTACGTCACGCAACTGTCGGACTTCGGCCTGGCGGAACTTCGCGCCGGGAGTTACGGCACGCACGACCGCGCCGTCGTGAACGCCCTGGCGTACATGAGCCCCGAACAGTGCCGGGGCGTACGCAACGAACTGCGCACCGACCTGTACGCCCTGGGCCTCGTGCTGTACGAACTGCTGACCGGCCTCGTGCCGTTCGACATCCGCGACGCCGCCGACGCCCTGGAAAAACACCAGCACGTCGCGCCCCGCCAGCCCAGCGCCCTGCGCCCGGAGATGCCCGAGGCCCTGGAGGAGGTGATCCTCACCTGCCTCGCCAAGGACCCCGAGGACCGCTACCCCGACGCCGCCGCGCTGGAAGGCGCGCTGCAGGGCATCCTGAACGGCCTGATGCCCGGCGGCCCGGAACCCACCGTGCGCCTGAGCGCCCTGCCGTTCCTGCCGCCCCCACCCCCGCTGGACGGCGTGACGCCCGGCACGGACCTGAATTTGCTGGTCTTCAGCGAACGCCACGACCTGCTGCGCACCCTGCCTGTGACCAGCGACACGCTGACCGTGGGCCGCGCCCACAGCAACAGCGTCGTGCTGGAACACGCCGGGGTCAGCCGCCACCACCTGAACGTCACCTTCCAGGCCGGTCAGGCCAGCGTCACCGAACTGACCGCCACGAACGGCGCCGTCATGGACGGCCTGCCCCTGACCCCCATGACCCCGCTGCGCTGGCCCGACCGCACCCCGCTGTACCTGCGGCCCTACTGGCTGGTGCTCGTCCCGCCCCGCCGCGCGCCCACCCGCGCCCGGATCGTGGTCACGCCCGACGTGGAGCGCCTGACCCTCACGCCCGGCCGCCCCGCGCAGCTGCACCTGAACCTCGCCAACACCGGCGTGACCGTGGACCACTTCCGCCTGAGCCTGGACGGCATCCCCGAGGACTGGGTGCTCGACGCGCACCAGGAAGTGCAGCTGAACCCCGGCACGCAGGGCAGCGCCACCCTGACCGTGCAGGCCCCCCGCGAGAGCCGCGCCCGCGCCGGAACGTACGACGTGACCGTCGTCGCCCGCTCCCGCGAGAATCCCGAGGAGACCGGCACGGCCCCGCTGAAGGTCGTCGTCACGCCGTTCCACGAGACGGTCGCCACGCTCCTGCCCCCCACCCGCCGCACCTGGCGGCACACGACCTACACCCTGAAACTGGAGAACAGGGGCAACACCGACCTGATCCTCGCGCCGCAACTGCGCGACAACGAGGGCGAGGTGCACGTCCTGCCCAGACTGCAGGACCTCGTGCAGCTGCCGCAGGCGCCCAACGCCGCCGGGCACGTCGTGAACCCCGAACAGCTGGCCCGCGAGGCCGCCCGGCAGGCCGCGATGGAGGCCCGCAACGCCGCCACGAGCACCGCCCGCCGCATCCTGATGGGCCAGGGCCGCATCCGCGTGACCGACATGCCCGCCCGCGTCACCCTGGCCGCCGGGGCGCGCAGCGAGGACACCATCAAGGTCCGCGTGCCGCTGCGCTGGTTCGGCAGTCCCAGCCAGCACACCCTGCAGGTGAACGTCCAGCCGGTCAACGACCAGAACGAGATCGAGGACCGCGTCGTCACCAGCGCCGAGGGGCAACTGCACCACCTCCCCCTGATCCCGCTGTGGCTGCTGCCGATCCTGATCCTGCTGCTGGGCGTCCTGATCTGGTGGCTGACCCGCCCCCCGCAGATCACGCAGTTCGACCTGTCCGGCAGCGACACCGTCGTCGCGCCGGGGCAGCCGTTCATGCTCCGGTGGGACACCAGCAACGCCCGGAACGTCAGCATCCTCGAACTCGGCGGGACCGGCCAGGACCTGAATGGGGACGGCCAGCTGAAAGTCGACGGCATCCAGAAGGACCAGAAGTACACCCTGGTCGCCCGCTCGCTGCTCGGACGGCGCGTGGAACGCTCGCAGGTCGTGCAGGCCCGCTTCGAACGGCCCGTCATCGAACAGTTCGACGTGACCCCAGCCCGCGTGTCCGGCAACCAGCCGGTGACCGTCACGTGGCGCGTGAAGAACGCCGCGCAGGTCAGCATCAGCGAACTCGGCAAGGTGGGCGCCAGCGGCACCCGCAAGTTCATCCCGAACAAGGACACCACCTTCACCCTGACCGCGCAGAACGGCAGCGAACGCGAAAGCGACCAGCGCACCGTCAGCGTCCTCGGGCCCGAAGTCAAGGAATTCAAACTCACGCCACCCAGGGTCAAGAAGGGCGAGAGCGCCGTCCTGTCCTGGAACGTCGTGAACGCCACCCAGGTCAGCATCGACGGCCTGGGCACCGTCGCCGCCACCGGCAAACGCACCGTCACCCCCCGCGACGAGGGCAACGCCACGTACGTCATCACCGCCACCGGCGCCGGCGGCCTGACCAAGAGCGCCAACATCCGCCTGGAACTCGTGACGCCCAAACCCGAATTCACGGGCTTCGAGGTCACCCCCAACCCCGTCGACAGCGACCAGCAGTTCAAGATCAGCTGGAAGACGAAAAACGCCACCGGCGTCAGCGTCCAGTACGGCGAGGGCACCGAGGAGAGCGGGCCATCCGGTGAGACCATCAAACAGGCGCCCCTCCTGAGCACCACCATCACCCTGACCGCCCGCAACGACGCCGGGGACCAGGTTTCCGTCAGCAAACAGCTGAACGTCAACCTGATCGATCAGACCGCCAGGGCCGCCGCCGAGGCCGCCAAGCAGGCCCAGCAGGCGGAGAAGGCCGCGCAGGAGCAGGAAAACACCAACGTCGGCAAGGTGTCGTTCACCGCCGAACCCCAGACGATCACCGGGGAGGGGGACGTGACCCTGAACTGGCAGGCCGACGGCTTCGCGGAAGTCAGTATCAAACCCCTGATCGGCAACCGCCCGAACGGACGGTTCGACCCGACCGGAACCAAACGCATCGAGAAGGTCAACACCACCCGCACCTACACGCTGGTGCTGTACCTGCGCAACAACAAACAGAAGACCATCGAACGCACGGTCAAGGTCGTCCCGCTGCCCGTGAAGATCAACGCCTTCACGCTGAGCCAGACGCAACTGAGCGCGCCCGGCACCGTCACGCTGAGCTGGGACGTCGCCAACGCCCAGAGCGTGCGCCTCGCCGGACTGAAAGGCCCACTCACGAACGGTCAGTGGCCCGCAAAAGGCAGCACCACCGTGCAGGTGGGCGCGACCCGAACCTTCACTCTGACCGCCGGAACCCAGGTGCAGCAGCAGACCGTGCGCGTCACGCTGCCCGCACCGGTCGTGCAGACGTTCACCCTCAGTCCCACGCAGATCACCGGGAAGGGCGTCGTCGTGCTGACTTGGAAGGTGCAGAACGCCACCGCCGTGCGCATCGACGGCGTGAAGGGCCCCAACCGTGACGGCAGCTGGCCCGCACAGGGGCAGACCCCCGTCCCGGTGAGCGCCACGCGCACGTTCGTGCTGCGCGCCGGCACCGCCAAGGCCACCCAGACGGTCACCGTGACCGCTGCCCCCACCCCGCAGATCACGGGCTTCACCGCCACCCCGAACGTCCTGACCGGACCCGGCGCCGTGACGCTCAGCTGGACCGCGCAGAACACCAGCGCCGTGCGCCTGAGCGGCCCCGCCGGAATGATCGGCACCACGCACCCCGCCAGCGGCAGAGCCAGCGTGCAGGTCACGAAGACCGGGACGTACACCGTCACCGCCGGCGGGCAGAGCCGCAAGGTCACCGTCACCGTGAAACCCGCGCCGCAGACCAACCCGGCGGTGACGCCTCCGACCGGTGGTACGGCCACGCCTCAGGTGCAGAGTGAAGGCACCAGGATCACGAACTTCCGGGCGAGCCGCAGCGCCATCAACGCCGGGGAGAGCGTCACCTTCAACTGGTTCACCATCAACGCGAAAGTCGTCCGTATCGAAGGGGTGCCCGGCGACCTTCCCCCCAGGGGGCAGGTCACGATCACGCCCAGCCAGACGCAGACGTACACCCTGACGGCCGACGATGTCGTGTACAAGACGCCCATCACGGTCCGCGTCCGCGACACCGGCGCCGACTACAGCGACCTGAGCGGCACCTGGACGCACCCGTTCGGCGTCGTGACCATGACCGTCACCGGCAAGTCCGGCACCGGGACGTTCAGCAGCAACCGCCCCGGCGTGCCCGGCGTGACCATCGAACTGGTCTTCAACGGGGACACCGTCACCGCCACCTCCCAGAAGAATCCGGATTTCAGTTTCGTCGCGTCCCTGCGTTCGGGCCGCAAGGCCATGCTGGGGACGTACACCCTGAAGGGCGAGCAGGAACGCTGGTGCATGTACCGTCCGGGCACGCCCAGACCCGCCGAGTGCAAATGAGGGCGGCTCAGGTGGTGCAGGCGCAGGTGGGTGCAGGTCAGGTCAGCAGCGTGCAGGTCATACGGATTCCGTTTGTTCCGCCCTCAACCCGTAACCACACCGGGTTGAGGGCTCCACGACCGGAACCCGCTTTTCTCCCACTCGCTCCGCTCGGATTGAACGGCTTTGTCAGCCATTCAATCGGAGTCCGTATCAGAGGAGGCTCATCATGATCGACATCGCAGGCAACAGTGGCGGCGGACAGTTCATCAAGGCGCAGATCGTCCCGATGGAAGGCAAGAGCAGCCGCTCGCCGATCGAGTGCATGTTCAACCCGCGTGAGTACGCGATCAGCCGCAGCGTGAACTGGAAGACCGAGAGCAACGACAACAACGACAACGGCAACAAGGTGTACCTGGGGGGCTCCCCGGCGAAACTGACGCTGGAACTGTTCTTCGACACGTACGCGCGGCGGCAGTCGGCGGGCGTGGTCGAGGACGTCCGCAAGTACACGGCGGCCCTGTGGGCGCTGAGCGAGATGCAGACCGGGGACGGCGAGAAGGGCGCGGGGAGCAGCATCAAGAAGGGCAAGCCGACCAGCGTGCTGTTCCAGTGGGGGCAGACGTGGCACTTCCAGGCGGTCATCACGGACATCGAGCAGCAGTTCACGCTGTTCATGCCGGACGGCACTCCGGTCCGGTCGGTCATGAAGACGACGTTCGAGCAGGCCGACACCGCCACGTCCTTCGAGGGGAAGGGGGGGCTGAAGAGTTACCACGTCAGTCAGGGCATCCGGGACGCCGCCGGGCAGCGGGGGTTCGTGGGTGACCTGCGCCGCGCGCCGTTCGGGAAGGGGCAGACGTGACGCGGGTGCAGCGTGACTCGCTGGAGGGTGCGGTCAGCACGCTGTACCTGAACCTGGACGGTCGGGACATGCCGCCCGAGCAGTTCCGGATGATCGACGAGATCACCGTGGACAGCAGCCTGCAACTGCCGGACGTGGCGACCGTCACGCTGCGCGACCCGGCCGGGGAACTCGTGGACGACACGACGTACAAGCTGGGGGCGCGCATCAAGGTGGTCGCGCAGGTGAAGGGCAACAAGGAGACGGTGTTCGACGGGGAGATCGTGGAGATCGAGCCGCGCTTCACGCGGGGGACGCAGCAGCTGCGGCTGCGGGCCTTCGACCGGCTGCACCGGCTGTCGCGCGGGACGCACACGAAGTCGTACCAGAACGTCAGTGACATGGATCTGGTGAAGAAGATCGCCTCGGAGGCCGGGCTGACCGCGAAGACCGGTCCGGCGAGCGTGGTGCACGGGTACGTGTTGCAGCACAACCAGTCGCATCTGGCGTTCCTGCGTGAGCGGGCCGCGCGGCTGGGGTACATCCTGTTCGTGGACGGCACGACCCTGCACTGCGAGCCGGTGCGGGGGCAGGATCCCATCACGTTGACGTGGGGGGACAACCTGAGTGAGTTCCTGCCGCGCCTGAGCAGCCTGAACCAGACGAGTGGCAGCACGGTGCGGTCGTGGGACCCGAAGCAGAAGCGCGCCGTGAGCAGCGAGAAGCAGAGCGGTGAGGGCAAGGCGAAGGTGCAGGAGGGGACCCGCAGCGAGGGGGTGGCGCAGGAGGCGTTCAGCATGAAGGCCCCGACCACCAGCAGCGCGCTGATCGTGCGGGATCAGGGCTACGCGGACGCGATCGCGCAGGCGCAGCGCAACCGCGTGGCGGAGGGGTTGCTGGAGGCGCGCGGGCAGGCGGCCGGGTACCCGCGCCTGACGGCCGGGACGCAGCTGGACATCCGGAACGTGGGGCAGCGCTTCAGCGGGTCGTACGTGGCGAGCAGCGTCCGGCACGTGTACCGCAACGGGGAAGGCTACAGCACCGAGTTCGCCGTGACGGGCAGCCACCCGGAGTCCCTGGCGGGAATGATCCGGCAGGCGACCGGCGGGGCGGGCGGCAGTGCGGGTGGCAGTGCAGGTGGCGTGATGACCCCCGCGCCGGGCCTGATGATCGGTATCGTGACCAACAACGACGACCCGGACAACCAGGGCCGCGTGAAACTCAAACTCCCTGCGCTGACCGAGGACGACGAGACCGACTGGGCGCGGGTCGTGAACCTGGGCGGCGGCCCGAACCGCGGCTCGCAGCACACCCCGGAGGTGAACGACGAGGTACTCGTCGGCTTCGAGCACGGCGACATCCACCACCCGTACGTGATCGGCGGCCTGTGGAACGGCACGGACGCCCCGCCGCGCCCCACCGGGAAGGTCGTCAAGAACGGCAAGGTCATCCAGCGGGTGTACCGCACGCGCCTGGGGCACGAGTTCATCTACGACGACCCGGAGGATCCCGATCCGCCGAAGATCACCGTGCAGAGCAGCAAGGGGCACGCCATCGAACTGAACGACGACAAGAAGAAACCCTTCGCGGAGTACCGCACGAAGGCCGGGCACCGCCTGACCCTGATGGACGACCCCAAGGGACCGTTCGTGGTCCTGCGGGACAAGAACGGCAACGAGGTGAAACTGGACAGCAAGAGCAACACGTTGACCATCACGAGCACCGGGCGTCTGGAACTGAAGGCGACGCGCGGCATAAGCATCGACGCGGGCGGCGGGAACGTGGACGTGAAGGGTGTCCTGATCAACCTCAACTGATGGACGGGACACGAATGCAGGCCCTGCACGCCCTGTGCGACGCCCTGAGTGCGCAGGTGCTGGACGTCGCGCTGAACGAACAGGCCGAACCGGACGTGCGCTACGTGGTGGCCCCGCCGGATCTGGGCGGGACGCGGCTGGCGGACGTGCAGGCGCGGCTGGACCTGACGGAGTTCGAGGTGGGCGTGCTGGCCCTGGCCCTCTCGACGGAACTGTTCCCCGAGCGGATGCTGGCGGCGTGCGCGGCGGCGCTGCAGATGGACAGCCTGTACGCGGCGTTCCTGACGCCGTCCCTGACGCGCCGGTGGCTGCTGGGCGACGACTGGTCGCAGGGCGAGGCGTTCAGCGCGGAGCGGCCCCTGCTGGCCTGCGGGCTGATCGAGTTCGGCGTGAGCGCGAATGCCAGCGTGCTCGAGGCGCTGACGCCACTGCGGCTGAGCGGGGCGCTGCTCGCGGACCTGCGCGGTGCGCCGGGTGTCCCGCCGGACCTGCGCGGGGTCCTGCGGGAGCTGCCGCCCGGCGGCCTGCTGAGCGACTCGCAGGAGGCGCAGCGGGAGACGCTGGCCCGGCACCTGAAGGGCGAGGACCGCGCGGCGCTGCTGGTCGGCACGAATGCGGCCGGGATGCAGGCAGTCGCCGGGCAGCTGCTGGGGGCGGGCGCGCACCTGCTCGACCTGCCCGTCCTGGCCTCCCGCCCCGCCGAGGAGCAGGAGGGCGTGCTGCGCGCCCTGAGGCGTGACACGCGCCTGCGCGGCACGCGGCTGGCCGTGGACGCCGCCACGCCCCTCCCGGACGCCCAGCCGCCGGAAGGGCTGGTGGACCGCGTGCTGGACGTCGCCGCTGGCGCGGTGGTGATCCTCGCCGCCGACCCGCTGCCACTGGAATCCCCCCGTGCGGTCCTGAGTGCCGAGGTGGGTGCCCCCACGCCCGCCGAGCAGCGGGAACGCTGGGCGCACGCGCTGGGCGTCGGCGGGGACCAGCCGCTGCTGCGGCAGCTGGGCGACCAGTTCCACCTGAACCTGGACCGCATCGACGCGCTGGCCCGCGACGCCCGCGCCGGACTGCCCGGCAACGCCAGCCACGCCGCCCGGCTGGAACGCGCCTGGGACGCGGCGCGCGGCGCGAACCGCCGCCTGATGGGCAGCCTCGCGCAGCGCATCGACACCCGCGCGACCTGGGCGGACCTGGTCCTCCCGGACGCCGAGCGGCTGGCCCTGGAGCAGATCGCCGCGCACGTCCGGCACCGCTCGGTGGTGTTCGAGGACCTGGGGCTCGCCCGGCCGGGCCGGGGCCGCTCGATCACGGCGCTGCTGAGTGGCCCCAGCGGCACCGGCAAGACCCTCAGTGCCGAGGTGCTGGCCCGCGACCTGAACCTCGACCTGTACCGCGTGGACCTGAGCAGCACCGTCAGCAAGTACATCGGCGAGACCGAGAAGAACCTGAAGAAGATCTTTGACGCGGCCGATCAGGGTGGGTGCGTGCTGCTGTTCGACGAGGCCGACAGCGTGTTCGGCAAGCGCGGCGAGGTCCGCGACAGCAACGACCGCTACGCGAATACCCAGGTGAACTACCTCCTGCAACGCCTGGAGACCTTCAACGGACTGGCGCTGCTGACCACCAACCTGGAGAGCAGCATGGACGTGGCGTTCATGCGCCGACTGCAGTTCGTGATCAACTTCCGCGCGCCGCAGGCGCCCGAGCGCGAGCGGCTGTGGCGCGGCGCGTTCCCGGCCGCGCTGGATACCACGGACGTGGACTTCGCGCGGCTGGCGCAGGCGGACGTGGCGGGCGGCAACATCCGCTCCGTGGCGCTGAACGCGGTCTTCATCAGCGTGTCGCGCGGGCAGGCGCTCACGCACGCCCTCGTGGAGGAGGCGCTGCGCCTCGAGTACCGCAAGCTGGGGCGGCTGGTGCTGACCTGAGCGCGCGTGACCGGCGCCGGGGGGCATGTCGTATGCTGGGGCGTTCACCCGCGCCCGCCCGACCGGCGCGGTCACGTTCCGGGCCGCGTCACGCGGCGGCCCGCCCCGCGGTGCTCCATAACGGAGGCCATCGTGCGGCGGGCTCAGGACAGCCGGGGAGACCCCCGCGCCCACCCCGGACGTGTGCCCTGCCTGTCCGCGCGGCCCCGCGCCGCGTTCCCACTCACCCGAAACGGAAGTCACCATGTACCTGCTTGCCCACGTTCCCGCCGCGCGTGCCACCCTGGAGCACGTCCACCAGCAGCTGACCGCCCAGGGGCTCACGCACCCCACCCTGGCCGTCCCGGGGCGCGAGGACGCGCTGCCCTTCGACCTGTTCACCGGCCTGCACGTCGTGGACCACGAGACCCGGCAGGCGCACCTGAAGTGCCTGCTGTGCCCGCCCGGCAGCGGCCACCACCTGCGCTACGAGTTCCGCGTGACCACCCTGAGCGGCGAGGTCATCGGCCCGATCGGGAGTTCCTGCGTGTTCGCCCGCGTGCTCGGCGAGGAACGGGGGCGGCAGGTGGGCGCGCACCTGACCGAGCAGGTGGGCGCGCACGTGCGGCGCACGCAGGTGCAGACGCAGGCCGAACGCCTCACGGCCGCCGGGAACTGGCGCGAGTACCTGCGCGCCCAGGGCCTCGACTGGGTCCTGACCGCCATGGCGGGCGGCGGCGGCCTGAGCGCCGAGCTGCGCGAGAAACTCCAGCGCCTCCAGGACGAGGGGAAGCCCCTGCCGCTGGCGGTGCTGTCCGAACTGCGGGTCCTGACCCGCGCGCGCGAGGACACCCCGGCGCCCAGCGCCTTCGCGCCCACGCCCGCCGCGTTCCAGGCGCAGGCGACCCCTGACCTCGCCCGGCCGAAGAAGACCCGCAAGGCCCGCGCGGGCGCCGGAAACCGCATGGACCACACCGAGTGGGAGGAGTACCTGCGCGCCAGCCGCCTCACGAACCTCGTGGGGCACTGGACGGCCGTGCAGGACAGCCTCGACCTGCCGGAGGACACCCGCGACTTCCTGCTGGAAACCATCCGCGGGCGCCGTCCCTTCCGTCTGGAGGACCTGACCCTGCTGCAGGGCCTCGCGCGGGACGAGGCGGTGCTCGAGCAGCTGCGCGACCTCGGGCCGCCCGAACGCCTGCGGCCCGCCACCCGCGCGCCACGCACCGTGCGCGTCATCGAACCCGAGAGCGGCCTGGAACTGCTTGACGTCCGCGACGACACGCACGTGCAGGGCGCCCGCGAGTGGCTGTGGGGTCTGAAGGCCGTGTTCGGCGCCGCGCAGTGGCGGCGCGTGGAGGCCGGGATCAACACCGGCGCGCTGCGCGCCGACGATTACGCCGCGCTGAGGCAGACCCTGCTGGCCCTGCCCGAACAGGCCGAACCCGGCCAGCCCCGCACCCCGAGGCAGTTCCTGACGTACGTGGCGCTGCTGCTGGGCCGCGAGAAACGCGTCGAGCGGGCCCGTGAACTGCTGCACCAGCGGCGGCAGACCACCAGCCTCCTCGTTCTGGACGGCCTGTGGCAACGCTACCGTGACGGGAAACCCATCCCCGAGAGTGAACTGATCGGCCGCGCGCTGAACGGCACCCGCAAGGACAGCCCCGCCGCCACCCAGCAGGCAAGCCAGAGCCGCAGGAAGGGCGCGCAGACGCCCGCGACGCCCCCGGCCCCGCCCGCCGCGCAGACGCAGAAGAAGGAAATCCAGAGAAAACAGAAGGCGCAGACCCCGAAGGCGCCGCCTCAGAAGGCCGATGCCCCGGCGCCCGGCGATCCGCTGGCCGCCGAACGCCCCGAGTACCAGGACGGCTGGGGCCGCGGCCTGTCCAGCCTCGTGCCCCCCACGCACCGCCGCGCCGTCAGCCGCGCCGTGCACCAGCCGCCCGGCAAACTCACGCCCGAGCAGGTACGTCTCGCGCGGCACGCGCTGGACGTGTACCGCCGCATCACCCGCGCCGGGACCCCCCCGAAGAAGGTGTTCACCAGCGCCGGACCCCGCACGCCCGAAGGCTACGCCGACGCCCTGGCCCGCCTGTTCACCGACCTGGGCGTCGGGCACCTGCGCGACCCGCTCGCCGCGCGCGGCCCCGCGTGGCTCCAGGCGACCTTCCCCAGCCCCCTGAAGCACTTCGAACGCACCGGCGAATTGCACCGCGACCTGGGCGGTATCCTCAACGCACTGACCTGAACGGGACTGCCAGCTCAGCCGGGCAGCAGGAACAGCCCCAGCGCACCCGTCTGGGTGTCCCCCGACCCGAATGGCCGGAAGTACCGCCGGGTCAGGGCGTCCAGTTCAGCCCGGAGCTGCGTCAGTTCGTCCGGCGTGAGGCGCAGCGGGACCCAGCGCGTGACGGTATCCGCCGCCGCGAACACCCGCGCGTACGTGTCCGCCACGCTCAGGCCCGGCAGGACCGGATCGACCTGCAACACCCCGTGGCCGAAATGGACCCGCAGGTGCAGGTCCGGTTCCGGCAGGTCCAGCCGGGCGAAGCTGCGCTCCAGATTCGCCTGGAGCGCGTGGTTCAGCCGCTCGTGCAGGTACGCGCTGAACGACGGGTACGGCGAGTCGCGGAACGGCACGTCAACCGTCGCGTGCGCCGGGGCGTAGCGGCGCACACTGCGGCCCGCGCGACGCTCGACACCAGCGACGGTCAGCAGGTCTGCCGCCAGCAGGCGCTGCACGCGGCGGTACGCCGTATTCGGTTTCGTTCCGGTCAGGTCCGCCAGTTCGGTCACGCTGCGCGGCCCCTCGTGACAGCGGGCCAGCAGCGCGCAGTGCTGGGGATCGAACAGCAGGTCGGCGCGGTTCACGCCAGCATGATCCCAGGTCTTGCCGATCACGTTGGCACGCGGGAGGTTCGGGGCGTGACCCCATCCCTGAACCTGGACCCGCTGATCGATCAGGCCCGCCGTACCCACTCCAGCGCCCTGTGCGTGATGCAGGGCGGACACACGCTCGTGGACGACACCTGCGGCTCGCGTGATCCGGTCGAGACCATGAGCGTCACGAAGGCCGTCCTGAGCCTCCTCGTGGGCCGCGCGGTGACGCTGGGACACCTGCCGGGCCCGGACGTGCCTGTCGCGGAGTTCTACCCCGAATGGCGTCAGGGTCGCCGCGCGCAGGTCACGCTGCGTCACCTCATGACCCACACCAGCGGCCTGCAGAACGTGCCCGCCGCGCCCGAGGAGATCTACCCCAGCCCGGACTTCGTGCAGCTGGCCCTCTGCGCGGAATTCCAGCACGCGCCGGGAGCGGCGTTCAGTTACAACAACAAGGCGGCGAACCTGATCTGCGGCGTGCTGCGCCGCGCGACCGGACAGCACGCCGACGACTTCGCCCGCGCGGAGCTGTTCGGCCCACTGGGCATCCACGACTTCAGCTGGGCGCGTGACGCGGCGGGTACGCCGCACGGCATGAGCGGCCTGAGCCTGCACGCGCGGGACCTCGCCCGGCTGGGGCACCTGACGCTGCGCGGCGGCGAGGACCTGATCACCCCCGACTGGATTCACGCCAGCACCCGCCCCGCCACGCCGCTGACGGCACGCATGGGCCTGCTGTGGTGGACGTGGTACCCGCAGGCGATGTACACCGTCACGGACGCGCACGTGCAGCACCTGCGGGACGCACACGCCAGCCCCGGACAGATCGCGGCCCTGACCGCCCTGCGCGGCACGCACCCGCGCCACGCCATCCACGCACGGATGCAGGAGGTGGGCTTCGACCCCACGCAGGTACCTGCCGGTACCCGCTGGGTGCACGAGGACCCCGGCCCGCGCCGGGGCTGGTGTCACGACGGCTGGCTGGGCCAGTCCCTCGTGGTGGACGCGGAGGCCGATCTGGTCGCCGTGCGGCTGATCGCCGCCGACCAGCCCGGAGCGGGCATCGCCGGGAGCGACTGGCCAGACTTCATGGACGCCGTGTTCAAGCTGACCCGCTGAGCGGTCAGAACCACTCGCTGTGCATGTCGGTGGTGGTGCGGTCGGCGCTGGCGAGCAGGTCGGCGTGCGCGCGGACTTTGGGGAGTTCGTGCGTGGCGTAGAAGCGCGCGGCGTGGAGTTTGCCGTGGTAGAAGTCCGCGTCGGCGCGGGCGGTGGGCAGGGCGCGGGAGGCGGTGGCCGCCTGACGGAGCCACATCCAGCCGACGACGGTGTGCCCGAGCATCTCCAGGGCGCTGTTGGCGTTGGCGAGGAACAGGTCCGGGCCGAGTTCGGCGGCGCGCGGCAGGATGGCCCCGAGGGCCTGGGTGTTCCACGTGATGGCCTGCCGCAGGGCGGCGCGGATCTCGTCCAGGCCCTCCAGGCCCTCGCTGGCGTTCAGGTCGGCCTCCATGCGCCCCAGCAGGATGTTCAGGCCGCGCCCACCCGCCTGGGTCAGTTTGCGGCCCAGCAGGTCGTTGCCCTGGATGCCCTCGGTGCCCTCGTGGATGGGGTTCAGGCGGTTGTCGCGGTAGTACATCTCGACGTTGAAGTCCCGCGTGTACCCGGCGCCGCCCATGACCTGAATCGCGTCGCTCAGGGCCTCCTGGCTGTATCGGCTGGGCCAGCTCTTCACGATGGGCGTCAGCAGGTCGAGCAGCAGTCCGGCGTCGGCGCGTCCACCCTCGGGGCCGGTCTGGGTGTCGTCCACGAGCAGGCTGGCGTACAGGCCCAGCGCGAGGCCCCCCTCCACGAACACCTTCTGCCGCAGCAGCAGGCGGCGCACGTCGGCGTGTTCGATGATCGCCACGGGGGGCGCGGCGGGGTCCTTCTGGCTGGCGTGGCGGCCCTGGCGGCGCTCGCGGGCGTACGCGAGGCTCTCCATGTACCCGGCGGTGCCGAGCATCACGGCGCCCATCCCGACGCCGATGCGGGCCTCGTTCATCATGTGGAACATCTGCGCCAGGCCGCGCCCCGGTTCGCCGACCAGTTCCCCGATGGTCTCGCCACCCTCACCGAAGTTCAGGAGGGTGTTCGTGGTGCCCCGGTAGCCCATCTTGTGGTTCAGGCCCGCCAGGACGACGTGATTGTCCTCTCCGGGGGTGCCGTCCTCATTCACGCGGTAGCGCGGCACCAGGAAGAGGCTGATCCCCTTCACGCCCGCCGGGCCGCCCGCGATGCGCGCCAGCACGAGGTGCACGATGTTCTCGCTCAGTTCGTGCTCGCCGCCGCTGATCCACATCTTCGTGCCGGTGATGGCGTACGTGCCGTCACCGCGCGGCGTGGCGGTCGTCGTGATGTCCGCGAGGCCCGAGCCCGCGTGCGGTTCGCTGAGGGCCATGGTGCCGAACCAGCGGCCCTCCAGCAGCGGGAGCATGTAGCGCCGCTGCTGCTCGGGGGACGCGAACACCCGCTGCAGGTTGGCGTTCCCGATGGTCAGGAACGGGTAGCCGCTCGTGGCGACGTTCGCCGCCTGAAAGTGGGCCTGCACGGCCTGCATGACCACCCACGGCAGTTGCAGCCCGCCGAGGTCCTCGTCGTGGTGGGCGCTGAAGAAGCCCGCGTCGCGGAAGGCGCGCATGGCGTCGGTCATCGCAGTGGGCAGCACCACCCTGCCGTCCACCACGTGCGGCTCATGCAGGTCGGCCTCGCGGGCGTGGTTCGCGAAGTAGCGTTCGGCGACGGAGTGGGCGACCTTCAGGACGTCCTCGTACACCTCGCGGCTGTGCTCGGCGAAGCGGGGGCGACTCGTCAGGTCGGCGGTGGGGAGTACCTCGAACAGCTGGAAACTCAGGTCGCGGCGGTTCAGGACTGGGGCCATGCGCGGGCCTCCTTCTGGGAATGGTGCAGGAATGGGGGAGAGGTGAGGGGCGGGAACCTCCCGAGCGTACGGGGAGTGAACGTGAACGTCAACTTTGAACGCCCGCGTTAAGATGGGCGCATTCCACCCCGGGAGGACCCACCATGCGCGCCCTGACCTGCACCGCCTTCGACGAACCCGAAACCCTGACCGTCACCGAGCAACCCACGCCTGGCCCCGGCCCCGGCGAGGTCCTGATCCGCGTACAGGCCGCCAGCGTGAACTACCCCGACGCCCTGATGGTCCAGGGCAAGTACCAGGTGCGCCCGCCCCTGCCCTTCACGCCCGGCGCGGAGGCCGCCGGAACCGTCGAGGCCGTCGGCGAGGGCGTCACTCACCTGACGGTGGGCCAGCGCGTCGCCGCGTTCACCGGCACCGGCGCCTTCGCCACGCACCTGATCGCCCCCGCCGCCGCCACGCTGCCCCTCCCGGACGACCTCGACCTGAACGTCGCCGCGACCCTGCCCCTGGCCTACGGGACCGCCATGCACGCCCTGATCGACCGCGGGCAGCTGAAAGCCGGGGAGACCCTGCTGGTCCTGGGCGCTGCCGGGGGCGTGGGCCTCGCTGCCGTCATGATCGGCAAGGCCCTCGGCGCGCGCGTGATCGCGGCCGCCAGCACCCCCGAGAAACTCGACCTCGCGCGGGCGCACGGCGCGGACGAGGTCATCAACTACGAAGGCACCGACCTCAAGGCGGCCGTGGCCGAGCTGACCGGGAAGAAAGGCGTGGACGTCATCCTCGACCCCGTCGGGGACCGCTGGGCCGAGAGTGCCTTCCGCGCCATCGCCTGGGGCGGGCGCTACCTCGTGATCGGCTTCGCGGGCGGCGAGATCCCCCGGCTGCCGCTGAACCTCCCGCTCCTCAAGGGCGCGTCCATCGTGGGCGTCTTCTGGGGCGAGTACGCCCGCCGCGACCCGCGCGGCAACGCCCGCCACCTCACCCAGCTGGCCAGTTGGGTCCAGAGCGGCACCCTGAAACCCGAGATCAGCCGCACGTACACCCTTCAGGAGGCGCCGCAGGCCATGCGCGACCTGCTGGAGCGGCGCGTGACCGGTAAAGTGATCGTCACGCCGTGACCACCTCCAGCCCCACCTACTACACCACCGCCGAACTCGCCCGCGCCGCGCAGGTCACCCGCCGCACCGTCATGCACTACGCCGAACTGGGCCTCCTGACCCCCGACCAGGTCACCGCCTCAGGCCGCGCGCTGTACGGCCCCTACGCGCTGCGACTGCTGCGCGACCTGATCGACCTGCGCGCCCTGGGCTTCACGCTGGAGGAAGCCCGCGACGCCGTCACGCTGCGCCGCGCCACACACGACATCAAGGGGGTGTACCGCCGCGACTGGACCCGCGCGGACATCCCCATCGACGACGAGCGGCTGCGCGCCCTGCAGGTCAAGCTGCGCACCGTGCACGACGCCTATGAGCGGCAGGCGGACAACCTCGCCCGCTTCGACCGCTGGCTCACCAAACGCTTCACCGGGGGGCAGCTGCCACACGCCCACGCGGCCGCCCATGACCCCGCCGCGCCCCACACCAGCGAACCGGACGGCCCGGACCCTGACCGGCCCGACCCCGACCAGCCCGGCCCCGCCACGCCCGAACGCGGTTAGCCTGACCGGGCGCCCGCCAGCGGTCCGGCCAGGGCCGACCATGGGCCTGGGAGGGAATGGGGGACAGGGTCAGACGCCCAGGGTCGCGCCGCCGTCCAGTGAGGTCCGCCAGGGTGATGTGCCGCGCCTCGTCCGAGAGGAGGAACAGGACGGCGTGGACGATGTCGGCGGGCTGCGCGATCCGCCCGAGCGGAATGCCGGTGCGGTACGTCTCGGGGTCGCCGGCGATCACGCGGTCCTCGGCGCCGGGCGCGGTCCACAACTGGCGCTGCATGGGCGTGTCGGTGCTGCCGGGCGAGATGAGGTTGCAGAGCACGCCGCTCCCGGCGAGTTCCAGGCCCAGCGTGCGGGTCAGGTGCGCGGCGGCGGCCTTGCTGGCCGCGTAGGCGCCCATCCCGGTCCGCGGAACGTGCGCGGCGTTCGAGCCGACCGTGACGACCGCTCCGCGACCGCGCGCGCGCATGACTCGCGTGGCCGCGCGGGACACGAAGAACGCACCGCTGGTGTTCACCGTGAACGTGGCGTGCCAGTCCTCGTCACTCAGGTCCGTCAGGGGGCCGGGGCGCAGGACGCCCGCGACGTTCACGAGGTCCGTCAGGGGCCCCAGGGTGGCCTCGGCGTGCGCGACGGCCTGATCGGCGGCGCGCGGGTCGGTCACGTCCAGCGGGTACGGCACGACGCCGGGCTGCGCGGCGAGGTCGGGCGGGATGGGCTGGCGGTCCGTGGCGAGCACCCGCGCGCCCCGCGCGGCGAGCGCCGAGGCGACCGCCGCCCCGATGCCCTGCGCGGCGCGGAAGGCCGCGATATCCAGACGTTCGGCGGCGGCGAGCAGCAGCGCGTGCACCTCGCCCGGACGCTGGCGCAGCTGCACGGCACGCCCGGCGACCGGGTGCTGCTGCTGGACGGACCCACCGCCAGCCTCGACCTCGCCCACCAGCACGCCACGCTGCGTCTCGCCCGCGACCTGTGCGCGGAAGGGGTCGGCGTGCTGGCCGTCCTGCACGACCTGAACCTCGCCGCGCAGTACGCCGACCGGGTGCTGCTGCTCGACGGCGGTCAGGTCCTGACCTGCGCCCCACCCGGGGCCGCCCTGACCAGCGAGCACATCCGCGCCGCGTACGGCCACGACGTGCTCGTCACCCGCCACCCCTGCCTGGACTGCCCGCTGATCGTCAGCGCGGGGTGACCGTCAGCGTGGCCTGATCGCCTGGAGTCGGCCGAGCAGCTCCTCGAGGCGTTCGGGCCGCGCGAGGTGGTAGCCCTGCGCGGCGCCGCACTCGAAGTCCCGCAGCATCTGCAGCATCGCCTCGTCCTCGACACCCTCGGCGACGGTGTGCAGCCCCAGGTCCCCCGCGAGGCGGATCGCGCTGCCCAGCAGGGCGCCGCGCGTGCCGCCCCGGGCGCTGTCGCGCAGGAACGACCGGTCGAGCTTCACGGTGTCCAGCGGCAGGTCCGCCAGCAGCGCGAGGCTGGAGTGCCCGCTGCCGAAGTCGTCCAGCGCGATCCGCACGCCGGCGGCGCGCAGGTCCTCCAGGTGACGGCAGGCGAGGTCCACGTTCTGCATGACGCTGGACTCCGTGACTTCCAGCGTCAGCAGGGTGGGCGGGGCGTTCAGTTCACGCAGGATCTCCAGCACGCGCGCGGCGAAGTCCGGGCTGAGCAGCTGGAGGGGGCTGACGTTCACGTTCACGCGCAGCGGCGCGATCTGCTGGGCGTTCCGGGCGTCCTGCACGGCGCGGCGCAGCGCCCATTCGCCCAGCGTGCCGATCAGTCCGGCGCGTTCGGCGACCGGGATGAACGTGCCGGGCGGCACGCTGCCCAGCGTGGGGTGCTTCCAGCGCAGCAGGGCCTCCATCGCCTCCCACTGGCCGGTCTGGAGGTTATGGATGGGCTGGTACAGCAGGGACAGTTCCCCGCGCGTGTCGGCGCCCTGCAGGGACGCCTCGAGCAGGTGACCGTACTGGCTCAGGCGCAGCATCTCCTCGTTGAACAGCCCGATCGGTTCGCGTTCGTCCAGCGCGTGCTGCAGCGCGATGTTCGCGTGCCGCAGCAGCGTCGGGACCGGCACGGCGTACGGGGATTCCACGTATCCGGCCGTGAATTTCAGCGGAATCTCGGCGTCCTTGAGCTGGAAGGGACGTTCCAGTTCCCGCAGGATCACGCGGGGGTCCGGGGTGTCCCGCCCGGTCGTGATGAGCGCCAGCCCGCTCGAGGACAGCCGCGCCACGACGTGCTGCGGCCCCAGCTCGCCCAGGCGGCCGGTGATCTCGCGCAGCAGCGTGTCCACCATGGCGTTGCCGTACAGACCGCTGAGTTCCTGCAGGCGCGGCACCTCGACGATCAGGGCGCTGCGGACCGGCGTGTTGTTCAGCCGTTCGAGCAGGCCGCTGCGGGTGAACGCGCCGGTCAGCTCGTCGCGCTGCGAGCGGTCCCGCAGCTGGCCTTCACGCTCCTGGAGGTGGTCGAGCAGGGCGTTGATGGTGCGGGCCAGCAGACCCAGTTCGGTGGGGTCGCGGCCGTCCAGGCGGTGCGTGGGGTCGCGCGCGATGCGCTGCGTGTCGCGCTTGTAGCCGTCCAGGACGTTCAGGACCCGGCGGTTCAGGAACAGCATGAAGGCGGCCACGCCGATCAGGGTGGTGATCAGCATCGTCAGGCGCAGCTGCTGCGCGCCGATCAGCCCGGCGGCGTGCACGGCGCGCGGAATGCTGAGGTCCAGCGCGAGCTGCGGCGGGCCGCTGGGCGCACTCAGGGGCGAGGTGGCGCGCACGCTGTCCCCCAGGAAGCGCACCTGCGTCTCGGGCACGGGCGTGAGGCTCAGCGCCGCGCTGAACACCTGCCCCTGGTACGTGAGTTCCTGCAGCACCTGCGGCGTGAGGGTCCGGGCGAGCAGCATGACCCCGCCGCGTCCCTGCCCGTCGTCGCGGGTGATGGGGCGCGCCGCGACGATGTACGCCTGCCCGCCGCGGCGGATGACCCCGGCCGAGCCGCCGGCCGGCAGGGGGCGGGGCAGGCTGGCGAAGAAGTCCGTGACGATCGCGGTGGCGTCCACGACGCGGTTGTCCCGCAGGGTCGCGGCGGACAGCAGGCGCCCGCCAGGCGCGGCGACGCCCCAGTAGTCGACCTTGCCGCCGATGAACGTGCCGGGCACGAGGTTGGCGGCCAGGTAGCGGTCGTTGCGTCCGGCGGCGTACTCGAAGGTCTCGGTCCAGAGGCTGAAGTTCAGCACGAACAGCCCGACGCGGTCTTCCTCGGCGTGCAGGTTCGCGCGGGCGATGTCGCTGAACTGCTGCACCTGCGTGCGTTCGATACTGTTGAACTTCTCGTTCATGAAGGCGGGCAGCAGCAGCAGCAGGATCACGCCCAGCGGGATCAGCAGCGCGGCCAGCAGCGCCAGCAGTTGCAGCCGCAGCGACACCGTCAGGCCGTTCCAGCGGGTCATCGGGGGTCCTGGGGCGGAAGCGGGCGCGGCAGCATGACGGGCAGGGAAGCTCCTTGGCGGGCGAAGGGGACGGCGGGAATTGGACGGGTGACCTTCAGTCTCAGCATAGGACGCGGGCATTTCGTGTGAGCCGCATGTCCCCTTTCTGAATGTGGGGGCAGTGGGGGGGGGTGGGACGCAAGTCCCCCGGTCTATTCCTGAGTATGAACTCAGTTATGGCCAGACCCCGACAGATCAGTGACGACGCGATCGTCGCCGCCGCGCAGGAGGTGTTCCTCGAACAGGGCTTCAGCGCCACTACCGCCGCCATCGCCCGCCGGGCCGGGGTGTCCGAGGGCACGCTGTTCAACCGCTTCGCCAGCAAGGAGGACCTGTTCGTCGCCGCCATCGGCCTGGACGCCCAGGCGCGCTTTCACACCGAGCTGCTGGAGGTGGTCGGCACCGGCGAGGTCCGCCGCAACCTCGAGCGGCTGCTGCTGAACATGCTCGGGCAGGCGGCGGACCTCGTCCCGAAACTGATGGTGATGTTCTCCCGCGGGCACGATCCCTCGCATAACCCGATCCTGATGCGCCTGGGTGACCCCATGCAGGTCGCCGCGCGCAACATCGCCACCTACCTGGAGGCCGAGGCCCGCCTGGGCCGCCTGCGCCCCCTGGACGCCGAGGTCACCGCCCTGAGCATCGTGGGCGCCCTGTCGCACTACGTGCACCGCGAGCAGATGATGCCCGGCCAGGGCAGCGGCCTGGAGGCCGGACGCTTCGTGCGCGGCCTGATGGACCTGCTGTGGCCCGGCATGGCCCCCTGACGCGGCCAGGAGCCCCCTGATGTGGACAGGAGGGCTACGCGCCGCCCCCGACGCCCGTCCTGAGACCGGAGTGAACGAGGCATGACAGTTATAACTAAGTATTCACTCGTTAATGGTGGCAGCCGCGCGCCACCCGCCCCCCACCGGGCATCACTGCCCACCTGAACGATCACCTGCCCCCACCCCCGCCCCACCCAGAGGACCGACATGACCCACGCCTCACCCCCCCGCCCGCTGCGCCGCGCTGCGCTGACCCTGGCCCTGCTGCTCGGGCCGGTCGCGGCCCAGAGTTCAGCGGCCCAAACTTCAGTGGCCCAGCCGACAGTGGCCCAGACGTTGCCGTCCACGACGGCCCCGGCACCGGCCCCCGCGCCCGCTGCGCCCGCCAGCGCCCTGGCCTCCCCGCTGGACTCGCTGCTGCTCGCGCTGCGCTCGGCCCCCGGCTGGCGCGCGGCGGACCTGACCTACCGCGCCGCGCAACTGCAGCTCGACAGCGCCCGACTGCGCGCCGGACTGAACCTCACGGTCGGCGGCAACGCCGCCCTCACGAAAGCCCCCTGGGAGGGCGGCGACTGGACCGGGAACGGCACCCTCACCCTGAGTGCCAGCCTGCCCGTGCTGCCCTGGTCGCCGCTGCTCGAGGGCGTGCGCAGCGCCGAACGGGGCGTGCAGACGGCCGCGCTGGACCTGCGTGGCGCCCGCGCGGGCCTGACCACGCAGCTGTGGCAGGCCTACGCGGGCCTGCGCGCCGCCGGCGACGCCCTGACCCTGGCCGACGCGCAGCTCTCCCTGAGCGGCCAGCTGCTCGCCGCCGGACGTGACCAGCGAGCCCAGGGCCTGCTCACCGAAAGCGGCCTGCTGGACCGGCAGGCGAACCTGGAGGCGGCGCAGGCGGGCCGCGACCGCGCCGCGCGGGCCGTCACGCAGGCCCGCGCGGCCCTGACCCGCCTGCTGGGCACCGACCCGCTGCCCGCCACGCCCGACCTGAGCCGCCCCCTGCCGGACCTGACCCCCGCCGGGGACGAGGCCACCCTGATCGCCCGCGCGCTGGAGCGGCGGCCCGAGGTGCGCCGCGCGCAGGCCACCCTGGCCGACGCGCAGGCCGCCCGCGACGCCGCCGTCCTGGCGGCCCGCCTGCCGGACGTGACCGCCAGCGTCACCGCCGGACAGCTCGCCAGCGCCTCCGGCGCGGCCGGACGGACCGTCAGCGGCAGCCTGAACCTCACGACCGGCGTGCTCGGCGCGCAGGTCAGCGTGCCGCTGCGCGAACCGAAGAGTCCGGTCAGCGGCGTGAACCTCGCCCTGAACGCCTCGATTCCCATCCTGGGCAGCACCGAGAGCGCCGCGCTGCGGCAGGCCGAACTGGGCGTGCAGCAGGCCACCCTGGCCCTGGACGTCGCCCGGCAGGGCGCCGAACTCGACGTCCGCACCCGCATTCAGGCCGTGCAGGACGAACGCGGCGCGCTGGACGCCGCCCGCACCCGCGTCCGAGCCGCCGAACTGACCGTGCAGGCCGCGCAGGCCCGCCTGGACGCTGGGCTGGCCACCCGCCTGGACGTCGCGCAGGCCAGGCTGAACCTCACGCAGGCGACGCAGGCGCTCAGCGCCCAGCTCGACCGCGTGTCCGTCGCGGGCGCCGCGCTCGCGCAGGCCACCGCCGACCTCGACCCGCTGCTCCTGACCATTCCCGCCCTGCCCACCGGAGGCCGCCCATGACGCGCACCCTGACCCTGATCCTCGCCCTGAGCGCCGCCAGCCCGCTGGCCCTGGCCCAGACCACCACCGCCCAGACCGCCCGCACGGCCCTGACCCTCAGTAGCGCCGTCACCCGCGCCGTCACGCAGGGCGTGGACGTCACCACCGCCCGCGCGAACCTCCAGAAGGCCCAGGCGAACCTGCGCGCCGTGCGCGCCGACCCCACCAGCCTCATCACCACCCTCACGCAGGCCGAGCAGGACGTCACCGCGCAGACGGCGTCGCTGAACGCCGCGAAACTCGGCGCGGCGCAGGCCGCCGTGAGCGGCTACGTGCAGGCCTTCGAGGCCGCCCAGCGGACCGCGCTGGCCCAGGCGCAGGTCAGCCTGTCCGAACGGCAGCTGAAGATCGCGCAGGCCCGCCTCGCGGCGCGCGTCGCCACCACCCTGGACGTCAGCCGCGCGCAGAACGCCCTGAACAGCGACCGCCAGGACCTCGCCAGCGCCCAGGCCACCCTGCCCGTGCTGGAAGCCACGCTGGCCCGCACCCTGAACCTCCCGGCCGGGACCGACCTGAGCCTCGCCGCGCCCGGCGGCGCCCCGAAACTCAGCGTGACGCTGGCCGCCCTCCAGGCCGGACTGGAAAAACGCCTGCCGTCCCTGGTGCAGGCCGCCAGTGGCGTGAACTTCGCCGCGCTGCAGGTGAACCTCGCGGACAACGACTACACCCCGGCCCGCACCCTGGAAGACGCCCGCACCGCGCTGGACAACGCCACGCGCAGCCTGGAGGACGCCGCGCGCGCTGCGCAGACCGGCGTGCGCGACGCCTGGCGCAGCGCGCAGGACGCCCAGGCCCGCGTGGCCGTCGCGCAGGAGGCCGCCGCGAACGCCCAGACCGCCCTGCGCAACGCCCAGGCCCGCCTGAAGGCCGGCACGGCCGCCGCCATCGAGGTCCAGCAGGCCCAGGTGCAGGCCCAGCAGGCCGACCTGAGCGTGCAGCAGGCCGTGGGCGGCGTGTGGCGCGCCCTGGCCGCCCTGGGCGCGGCCGCCGGGCAGGACGTGACGGGGCTGGTGAACTGACCGTGCGCCGCTCCGCCCTGCTCCTGCTGCCCCTGCTCCTCGGCGCGTGCGCCGCCGACAAGGACGCGGCGAAGAACGACCTGGACGCCGCGCCCGCCAAGACCACGACCCTGCAGGTCGCCACCACCCCCGCCCGCAGCGGCACGCTCGCCACGCAGCGCAGCGTCAGCGGCACCGTCGAGGCGCAGCGCGACAGTCAGGTCGCCGCGCAATCCGGCGGGACCGTGCAGCGCCTGCTCGTGCAGGAAGGCGAGCAGGTCAGCCAGGGGCAGGTCCTGGCGCAGCTGGACGACACCGCGCAGCGTCAGGCCCTCCAGAACGCCCGGCTGCAGGTCCAGCAGGCCGAGATCAGCCTCGCGCAGACCCGCCGCACCACCCAGAACAACACCGGCACGCTCAGTGCCGCCGTCACGGCCGCGCAGGCCAGCCTCGCGCAGGCGCAGGCGGGCGCGCAGAGCGCCGAGAACCTCTACCGCCTGGGCGGCATCAGCCTGTCCGACGTGCAGGCCGCCCGCGCGCAGCTCGCGCAGGCGCAGAGCGCCCTGTCGCAGGCCCGCGCGAACGCCGCGCAGAACGGCCAGAGCGCCCAGGGCAGCGTGCCGCTGCAGGAAGCGCAGCTGGCCCAGGCGCGCGTGAGCGTCCAGCAGGCCGAGCAGAACCTCGCCCGCACCGCGGTGCGCGCGCCCTTCGCGGGCACCGTCGCCGCACTGAACGTCGAGGTGGGCGAGTTCGCCGGGCAGGGCAGCGCCGTCGCGCGGCTCGTGGACCCCGGCAGCCTGCGCGTGAAGTTCAACGTGCCCGCCGCCGACGCCGCCACGCTCACCGAGGGCGCGGCGCTGAACGTCGGCTACGGCGGCGTGAACTACGTCGGCGTGGTGACCGGCGCGCCCGGCGTCGCCGGAACGAACCGGCTCGTGCCCGTCACGGCCCGAGTGCAGGGCGGCGCGAATCTGCCGGTGGGCGCCGCCGCGCAGGTCCGCTACCGCGTGCAGCTGGGTCAGGGCGTCCTGATCCCCAGCGGCGCCGTGCAGGCCGACGGCGGGGAGAACGTCGTGTACACCGTCTCCGGCGGCGTGGCCCGCCGCACGCCCGTCCGCGTGGTCGCCGAGAGCGGCGCGCAGGTCGCCGTGCGCGGCCTCGACGCGGGCGCGGCCGTCGTGAACCCCATCCCCGCCAGCCTGCAGGACGGCGCGCGCGTGCAGACCGGCGCCCAGGCCGCCCCCCGGACCGGAGCCACCCCGTGAGCACCCACGAATCCCCGGAATTCGACCTGCCGCGGGGCACCCTGCCCGACGGCACCCCCGAACCGAAGGTGCACCCGCTGGTGCGCTTCAGCGTGAAGAACTACGTGTTCTCGGTGGGCATCTTCGTGCTGCTGGTCCTCGCGGGTCTCGCCGCGACGTTCCGGCTGGGCGTGGAACTGCTGCCGAACTTCGAGGTGCCGATCCTCGCGGTGTCCACCGCGTACCCCGGCGCGAACCCCGACCAGGTGGACCGCGAGGTCAGCCGCCGCATCGAGGACGCCGTCAGCACCCTGGCGGGCGTGCAGGACATCAACACCACCTCGGTCAGCAACCAGTCGGCGGTCGTGATCACCTTCAGCGACGACACCGACGTGGACGCAGCAGCGAACAGCGTCTCGCAGGCGGTCGCCGCGATCCGCGGCACGCTGCCCGACGGTGCCCGCGCCCCGGTCGTGCAGAAGTTCGACCCGAACGCCACCCCGATCCTGACCCTGGCGCTGCTGGGCGGCAGCAACCCCCCCGCGCAGGTCACCACCTTCGCCGAGGACGTCCTCGTGCCGCGCCTCGAGCGCGTGGACGGCGTCGCGGACGTGAACGTCACCGGCGGTCCCGCCCGGCAGGTGCAGGTGCTGCTCGACCCGGCCCGGCTGCAGGCCTACAACCTCAGCCCCGCGCGGGTCACGCAGGCGATCGGCGCCAGCGCCCTGGACCTCCCGGCCGGGACGGTCTCGCAGGGCGGCACGCAGACGCAGTACGCGACCCGCAACACGCCCCGCAGCGCCGCCGACGTCGCCACCATCACCCTGGACAGCGCCAGCGGCGTGCAGGTCGGGGACGTGGCCCGCGTGCGCGACGCCGCCGAGGACGCCAGCAGCCTCGCGCGGTTCAACGGGCAACCCGCCGTGCTCCTCAGCGTCCGCAAGGCCAGCGGCACGAACTCCGTCGCGGTGGCCGACGCCGTGCGCGCCGCCATGCAGGCCCAGCCGCTTCCCAATGGCTACGAGCTGAAGATCGCCAGCGACACCACCCGCGCCACGCTGGGCAGCGTCAAGGACACCTTCAAGGAATTCCTGCTCGCCATCGGCGCGGTCGCCGTGATCTGCCTGCTGTTCCTGGGCCGCCTGAACACCGTGCTGTCGGTCGTGCTGGCCATTCCCATCTCGATCAGCGCCGCGCCGCTGCTGTACGCCACGCTGGGCTTCACGTTCAACATCATCTCGCTGCTGGCGATCATCGTCGCGATCGGCATCGTCGTGGACGACTCCATCGTCGTCGCGGAGAACGTGCAGCGCTACCGCGACCTGGGCTACAGCCGCCTGCGCAGCGTCCTGCTGGGCGGCAGCGAGGTCTTCAGCGCCGTGACCGCCGCCAGCTTCGCGCTGCTGGCCGTGCTGATCCCCCTGAGCCTGATGCCCGGCATCCTGGGGCAGTTCTTCAGCCAGTTCGGCCTGGGCATCGCCGCCGCCATCGTGCTCTCGTGGCTGGAGAGCCTGCTGTTCCTCACGGTGCGCATGGCGTACACCAACGACCCGCAGCCCGTCGGCTGGGCGCAGCTGCCCGGCGTGCTGGCCCGCTTCCCGGCGCTGCTGCAGTCCAGCCTGCGGGCCGTGCGGTCCGTCGGCGGCTGGACCGGGCTGATCCTGGCGGGCGCCGCCCTGTCCTTCGTGCTCAAGACTGCCGGACTGCCCCTCCCGGTCGCGATCGGCGTGGCGTCCCTGCTCGCCCCGCTGACCCTGGCCGTCACGCGCTACGTGCTGGGCCTGCTGTTCGCGCTGCTCGAAGCGGTCACCGGCACCCTGCACGGCCTGACGAACGGCGGCGTGCAGCGCACCGCCCGCGCGTACGCCCGCAGCCTGGACACCGCGCTGCGCCGCCCCTGGCTGGTCATGCTGATCGCCGGGCTGTTCCTGCTCAGCGCGCCGCTGGCCATGCGCGGCGTGGGTTTCGCCTTCACGCCCAAATCCGACGGCGGCATCGTCAACGTGAACCTCAGCCTGCCGGTCGGCACCGACCTGAACGCCACCAACCGCGTCACCGGCCAGCTCGAGGACGCCCTGCTGAAACGGCCCGAGGTGAAACTCGTCGAGACCAGCGTCGGCGCCGGGAACGGCGTCAGCGGCGCCAGCGCCAACGAGGCCACCCTCACCGTCACCCTGATCGACAAGGCCGAGCGGCCCGCCATCGACACCCTGATCGAGCAATACACCCGCCTCCTGACCCCCATCGGCACCCGCACGCCCGGCAGCGAACTGCGCGTCGGCGCGCAGGAAACCGGACCGGGCGGCAGCGCCGACATCTCCCTGGCCCTCACCGCGCCCAACCAGGCGCTGCTGGAACAGCGCAACCGCGAGGTCGTGCGGCTCCTCGCGCAGGACCCGAACCTCCGCAGCGTCGAGAGCAGCCTGAGCGCCACCCGCCAGGAACGCACCTTCACGCCCGACGCCACCCGCCTGACCGGCACCGGCCTGAGCGCCAGCGACGTCGCGCAGGCCCTGCGCACCTACAACGACGGCACGACCGCCGGTACGGTCCGCGACGGGGACCGCAGCGTGGACATCGTCGTGCGGCTCGACCCGGCCCTGATCAGCAGCGAGCAGAGCCTCCTGACGCAGACCGTGTACTCCCCGTCCCTGAACGCCAACGTGCCCCTCTCGCAGCTCGGCGCGTTCCAGCTCGCGCAGGCGCCCGCCACGCTGCTGCGCCTGAACAAGGCCTACACCGCCACCCTGAACATCAACGTCGTCAAGGGCGGCCCGAACCCCTTCGGGTACCAGCGTGAACTCATCAGCCGGGTCGAGAAGGCCGGACTGCTCGCGGGCGGCGTGACGCTCGGGAATGCCAGCGCCTTCGGCAGCGCGGGCCTCACCGGGGACCTCGTGTTCTACGGCCCGATCCTGATGCTCCTGGCGATCATCCTGACGTACCTCGTGCTGGGCAGCCAGTTCAACTCCTTCCGCTATCCCATCTACCTGCAGCTGCCCATTCCCATCGCGGTCGTCGGCGCGATCTGGACGCTGAACTTCTTCGGCGTGAACCTCGACGTGATCACCGTGCTGGGCATGGTCATCCTGCTGGGCCTGAGCACCAAGAACTCCATCCTGTACCTGGAATTCGTCACGGAACGCGCCCGGTCCCTCCCGCTGCGCGAGGCGCTGCTGGAAGCCGCCGAACTGCGCTTCCGCCCGATCATCATGACCACCCTGACCGTCCTGGTGATCAGCATTCCTCTGGTGCTCGGCCAGGGCGAGGGCGCCGAGTTCCGCCGCGGCCTGGGCATCGTGATTCTCGGCGGGGTCATCACGTCCACCCTGCTGACCTTCTACGTCGTCCCCAGTGTCTTCTGGGTGTTCGAACGCCGCCGCCTCCAGCCGGACGCCGGGGCCGTCACCCCGACCGGCCCGGCCCCGCTGGGCGCCGGGGACTGATACGGACTCCGATTGAATGGCTTATAAAGCCGTTCAATCCGAGCGGATGCGAGGAGGAGAGAAACGGATTCCGGACGTGGAGTTGGCAGATCGGTGGCGTTCCGATCTGTCAACGAATTAATCGGAATCCGTATGAGAGGCTGTCTGGAAAGAGGGTTGAGGGAGTGGTGTCGAAAACAGCGTACTGTTTTTTATGACTCGGCACCGACACTACCCCAGCGATACCAGTGACGCTGAATGGGCCATCCTCTGCCCACTGATTCCCGCGCCTCAACCAGGCGGACGTCCAGCACGCATCCATCGCCGGGATGTCGTTGATGCCATCTTCTACATCACACGTGGCGGCGTGTCCTGGCGCATGTTGCCTGCCGATTTTCCGCACTGGAAGACGGTGTACAGCTACTTCCGGCAGTGGAAGCTCGATGGCGTCTGGCTGCGCGTCAATGACGCGCTGCGCACCCAGACTCGAACGGCCATGGGCCGCAACGCCCGCCCAACGGCGGGCGTCGTGGATTCCCGAAGTGTGAGGACCTCCCAAAAAGGGGGGTCAGAGGGTACGACGGGGGCAAGAAGATCAACGGACGAAAGCATCACCTGATCGTGGATACGCAGGGGTTGTTGCTGGGTGTCACCGTCACGGCAGCGAACATCAGCGACCGCGAGGGTGGGAAGGTGTTGCTGCGACAGGTGCACCTGTCGCAGCCGCAGTGGTCACTCCATCTGTTCGTGGATGGAGGGTATGCCGGGCCGTGGGAGGCGTGGGTGAAGACCACCCTGGGGTTCAGCGTGGAAGTGGTACGGCGTGCGGATGCCAACACCCGAAGGTATTGGCTGCCTGTGGGACAGGAGTTGACGGAGGAACAGATCAAGACGTTCAGGGGGTATCGGACGTTCAAGGTGCTGCGCAAGCGGTGGGTGGTGGAGCGGAGCTTCGCGTGGTTGTCGTTTGATCGTCGCTTGAACCGGGAGTATGACCTGCTGCCGAGTACAACGGCGGCGTTCATCGTTGTGTCGTTTGTTCGGCTTATGATTCGCAGACTCGCGGCGTTCGCTGGTGAACAGCCGTCACCAGCTCGAAAATGACTTTCCAGACAGCCTCTGATACGGACTCCGATTGAATGGCTTATAAAGCCGTTCAATCCGAGCGGATGCGAGGAGGAGAGAAACGGATTCCGGACGTGGAGTTGGCAGATCGGTGGCGTTCCGATCTGTCAACGAAAAAAACGGAATCCGTATGACCCGCGACAGGCCAGCAGAGGGCAGGCCAGCAGAGGGGGGGAGGGCGCCGCGTGGTGACCTCCCCCCCTGCATGTCCCGCCACCGCTTCCGCTAGGGTGTGGGCCGCGTATGACCACCCCGTCACCTGTTCCCTCCATCCCTGCGGGGCCGCGCCGCGTGGTGCTGGCCGCCGCGTCCTCCGGCAGCGGCAAGACGACCGTGGCGGCGCTGCTGTGCCGCGCGCTGCGGGCGCGGGGACTGCACGTGCAGCCGTTCAAGCTCGGTCCGGACTACCTGGACCCGACGCACCTGACGCGCGCGGCGGGCCGTGAGGCGCGCAATCTCGACTCGTTCCTGCTGGGTCGCCAGAGGCTGCGTGAGCTGTTCGCGCGGGCGGCGGCGCAGGCGGACGTGAGCGTCCTCGAGGGCGTGATGGGCCTGTTCGACGGGCGCGACCCGACCACGGACGAGCACTCCACGGCAGACCTGGCGCTGCTGCTGGACGCCCCGGTGGTGCTCGTGCTGGACGCAGGGGGGTCGGCGCGGACGGTCGCGGCGGTCGCGTGCGGCCTGCGGGACTTCCGCCCGGAGGTGCGGGTGGCGGGCGTGATCCTGAACCGCGTGGCGGGCGCGGGGCACGCGGCGCTGTGCGAGGCGGCGCTGGCTCAGGTCGGCCTGCCGGTGCTGGGCTGGGTGGCGCGCGACGCCGGGCTGCACCTGCCCGAACGGCACCTGGGCCTCCTGAGCGCCGAGCAGGCCGCCTGGGACGAGGCCGCCGCCGACCGCGCGGCTGAGGGCCTGCGGCTGGATGCGCTGCTGGACGCCATCCACGCCCCGGCCCTGCCGGACGCGCCCGCCCCCGCCCAGGCGGGCACGCCGGTGCGGGTCGCGCTGGCGCACGACGAGGCGTTCCACTTCTCGTACCCCGACGCGCTGGACGAACTCCGCGCGCAGGGCGCCGAGCTGATCCGCTTCAGTCCGCTACGGGACGCGGCCCTCCCGACGGGCGTGGGGGGCGTGCTGCTGCCCGGCGGGTACCCCGAGGCGCACGCGCACGAACTGAGCAGCAACGTGCCCATGCGCGAGTCCATCCGTGATTTCGCCGCGTCGGGCGGCGCGGTCCTGGCCGAGTGCGGCGGCCTGATGTACCTCGGGGAATCGCTGGAGGTGGACGGGCAGGACGTGCCCATGTGCGGCGTGATTCCCTACCGCACCCGCATGACACCCCGCCTGACCCTGGGGTACCGCGACGCGACCGCGCTGCGGGGCACCCTGGTCGCCCCGGCGGGCGCGGCGGTGCGGGGGCACGAGTTCCACCACTCGGTCCTCACACACGCCCCCACCCGGCCCGCCTGGACCTGGACCGCGCACGACGGCACCGTCACCGAGGAAGGCTACGCGCACGGGAACGTCCTGGCCAGCTACCTGCACCTGCACCTGGGCGCCGACCCCGCCCTCGCCGCCCGCTTCCTGAACGCCTGCCGCGCGGTGACCGCTTGAGGGGCGCCCCGCGCCGGGCGCTGCTCCTGGCCCTCGCGCTGGACACGCTGGGGGAACCGCCGGCCCCCGCGCACCCGGTCGTGTGGATGGGGCACCTGCTGCGCCGCGCGCGCGCCGCGTGGCGGGGACAGACGCCGCGCGCGCAGCTGATCGAGGGGGGCCTGGGCTGGGCCGCCGGGGTGACGCTTAGTGCGGCCCTGGGTGCGGCCTGCGGGCGGCTGCCCTGGTGGGCGCAGGGCGTGGCCCTCAAACCGCTGCTGGCCCGTATGGCCCTGCTGCGCGCGGGCGCGGAGGTCGCCGCGGCGCTGGAGGCCGGAAACCTCCCCGAGGCGCGGCGACTGCTGTCCTGGCACCTCGTGAGCCGCGACACCGCCGACCTGACGGCCTCCGAGGTCGCGGGGGCGGCCATCGCCAGCCTCGCGGAGAACCTCAGCGACAGTGTCGTGGCGCCGCTGCTGCACGCGCGCCTGGGCGGCCTCGGCTGGGCCGCCGCGTACCGCTTCACGAACACCGCCGACGCCAGCTGGGGCTACCGCACCCCGGCGCTGGAGTGGCCGGGCAGGGTCGCGGCCCGCGCGGACGACCTGCTGAATCTCGCCCCGGCCCGCCTGAGCGCCGCGTGCCTGCTGCTCGCCGCCGGTGGGCGAGGCTGGCGGGTGTGGCGCGCGGACGCCCGGCGCACGCCCAGCCCGAACGGCGGGCACCCCATGAGTGCCGCCGCCGGGGCACTCGGCGTGCGCCTGGAGAAGCGTGGCGTGTACACCCTGAACGCCGCCGGGCGCGACCCCGACGCGGGCGACCTGCGCGCCGCCCTGACCCTGGTCAGCCGCGCGGCGCTGCTGGCGGCGCTGGTCTGCCTGCTGCCCCTGCCCACGCGTTTCAGGACGGTGCGGGCATGATTCCGCTGATTCCCCGCGTACCCCACGGTGGGCCCGGCGCGCAGCCCTTCACCGGGCTGGATTTCAGCGTGAACGCCAACCCGTACGGTCCCAGCCCGCGCCTGATCCAGGCGGTGCGGGACGCCGACCACGCCCACTACCCTGATCCGACCTACGGCTGGGTGCGGGAGCGGCTGGCCGCGTGGCACGGCCTGAGTCCCGCCGAGGTCACCCCGGCGGTGGGCGCCTCTGAACTCCTGCACCGCCTCGCCCGGCTGTGCCTGAGTGACGGGGGCTCGCTGCTGAGCCTGCACGCGCCGTTCGGGGAACTCGCCCGCGCCGCCGCGCTGCTCGGCGCGCCCGTGAGCGTGGTTCCCGAGGTGCCGGACACGCTGCCCGAGGGAACGCGCCTCGTGTACGTGGGGTACCCGCACAACCCGACCGGCCTCGCCCCCACCCCCGAGACGCTGCTGACCCTGGCGGGGCGCTGCCACGAGGTCGGCGCGCTGCTGATCGTGGACGAGGCGTACGCGCCCTTCGTCGCGCTGTCCGCCCCGCCGCGCCACCCCGCGCTGCTGCGCCTGCTCTCGCCCGGCAAGGCGCACGGGCTGGTCGGCGCGCGCCCCGCGTACGCGCTGGCCGCGCCGGACGTGATCGTCGCGCTGGACAACCTCGCCCCCGCGTGGCACGTCCCTGCCGGGACCGCCGGGGTGCTCGCGGCCCTGCCGCACGCCGCGCGTTTCCTGGCCGAGACGCTGCCCAGGGTCGCCGCGCACGCCGCCACCTTGGCGGACGACCTGCGCCTGCTGGGCCGCGTGGAGCACCACGGGACGCCGTTCCTGACGCTGCGGGTCGGGGACGCCCGCGCCCTGAGTGCGGACCTGCTCGCGGCGGGCGTGCGGGTGCGGGACTGCGCGAGTTACGGACTGCCGGACTGTATCCGCGTGAGCACGCGCCTGCCGGGCGAGAATCGCGTGCTCGTGCGCGAGCTGCACGCCAGACTGGCGGTGGGAGGACGACATGGGTAAGGCGATCATGGTGCAGGGCTGCACGAGCAGCGCGGGCAAGAGTTACCTCACGGCGGCGCTGTGCCGCGCGCTGTCGAACGCGGGCGCGCGGGTCGCGCCGTTCAAGGCGCAGAACATGAGCAACAACGCCGGGGTGACCCCGGCGGGCCTGGAGATGGGCCGCGCGCAGCTCGTGCAGGCCGCCGCCGCGCGCGTCACGCCGGACGTGCGGATGAACCCGGTGCTGCTGAAGCCGGAAGCCGATACCCGCTCGCAGGTCGTGCTGCTGGGGCAGGCCAACCGCGAGATCACGGGGCTGCCCTGGCGGGAGCGCAAGGCGCACCTGTGGCCGCATGTGCAGAGCGCGCTGCACAGCCTGATGGACGAGTTCGACGTGGTCGTCATCGAGGGCGCGGGCAGTCCCGCCGAGGTGAACCTGCGCGCGTCGGACATCGTGAACATGCGCGTGGCGCTGGAGGCCCGGGCAGCGGTGCTGCTCGCCAGCGACATCGACCGGGGCGGGTCGTTCGCGCACCTGCTCGGCACCTGGCACTGCCTGACCCCCGAGGAACGCGCGCTGCTGCGGGGCTTCATCCTGAACCGCTTCCGGGGCGACGCGCGGCTGCTGTCGCCCGCGCCCGAGTGGCTGCAGGAGCAGACCGGCGTGCCGACCGTGGGCGTCGTGCCCATGCTGGACATCCCGCTGCCCGAGGAGGACGGTGTGTGGGCCGAAACCGGAGCGGCGCGCGGCGGGGATCAGGACGACGGCTTCGTGGCGATCGCGCGCCTGCCGCGCGTGTCGAACCTCGACGAGTTCGCGCCGCTCGGGCCGCTGGCCCGCTGGGTGGCGACCCCGGCCGAACTGGACGGCGCGCGGGCGGTGATCCTGCCCGGCAGCAAGAGCACCGCCGCCGACCTCGCGTGGCTGCGCGCCACCGGACTGGCGGGCGCCGTGACCCGCGCCGCCCACGCGGGCGTTCCCGTGCTGGGCGTGTGCGGCGGCCTGCAGATGCTCGGCCGGGTGATCCGCGACCCGCACGGCGTGGAGGGGGCGCCGGAGGTGCCGGGCCTGGGTCTGCTGGATCTGGACACGACCTTCGCGCCGGACAAGACCACCACCCTAACCACCTTCACGGACGCCGAGACGGGCCTGACCGTGCAGGGCTACGAGATCCACCACGGGCAGACCGGAGCGGGGGCGGGCGTGCAGACGCTCGCGCCGGGGCGGCTGTGGCGGCAGGGCAACGTGCGCGGCACGTACCTGCACGGCCTGCTGGAGAACCCCGCGTACCTCGAGCGCTTCCTGGGCTGGGCGGGCCTGCGCCCCCCGGCGGGCCTGGACTCGCTGGACGCCCGGCTGGACGCCATCGCCGCGCGGGTCGGCGCGGCCCTCGACCCGCGCGTGCTGGAGGAACTCCTGTGACCCTGATCTTCGTGACGGGAGGCGCGCGCAGCGGCAAGAGCGCCTTCGCGGAGGCCCGCGCGGCGCAGGTGGGCGGCCCCGTCACGTACGTGGCGACCGCGCAGGCCTTCGACGACGAGATGCGCGACCGCATCGGACGGCACCGCGCCGACCGGTCCGCCGGGTGGGTGACGCGCGAGGAGCCTCTACACGTCCCGGCCGTCGTGGGAGGGGTACAGGGCACGGTGCTGCTCGACTGCCTGAGCCTGTGGGTCAGCAACCTGATGCTCGCGGACTGGACGGACGACGCCGTGCTGGCCGCCGCGGACGACCTGCTGCGCGCCGCGCGGGACCGGGGCGACGTGACCGTCATGGTCACGAACGAGGTGGGCTTCGGCATCGTGCCGGACAACGCGCTGGCGCGGCGCTTCCGGGACCTGCTGGGCTGGGTGAACCAGCGCGCCGCCGCCGCGTCGGACGAGGCGTGGCTGATCGTCAGCGGGCGGCCCCTGCGCCTGCCCTGAGTGCGGCGGGCGCATACCCCGGACTGGTATACTCGCGGGGACCGGTTTCCCCGCCCCTCGCCCCCAGGAGTGCCCCCCCCATGCGACCCACCCTGCTGATCGGCCTGCTCACCCTGAGCGCCTGCGCGCCCCGCGCCGCCACGTACACCACCATCCCCGTCAAGGACCTGCGCGCCGCTCAGGAGAAGGGCGAGTACGTCCTGGACGTCCGCACCGACGCCGAGTACAGGGAGGGGCACGTCCCCGGCGCGGCGCTGCTCCCGCTGGCGGACCTGGGCGCCCGCATGAACGAGGTCCCGAAGGACCGCCCGGTGTACGTCATCTGCCGCAGCGGCAACCGCAGCGCCCAGGCCAGCGCGCAACTCGTGAAGGCCGGGTACACCCGCGTGTTCAACGTGGACGGCGGCATGAACGCCTGGATGTCAGCCGGGTACCCCACCCAACGCTGAGCACGCCAGGCACTGAACCCGCCGCGCCCCATGCCAGACTGCGCGCATGTCCGAACCCCTCAGGGTCATCATCGGCGCCGGCGCCCAGACGTGGCCCGGCTGGATTCCCACGCAGCGTGACCAGCTCGACCTGACCGACCGCGCCACCTTCGAGCGGTACTTCGGGAACCGCCGCGCCGACGCGCTGCTGTGCGAACACGTCTGGGAGCACCTCACCCCGGAGCAGGGACGCGAGGCCGCGCGCCTGTGCCTGGACTACCTGAAACCCGGCGGATGGCTGCGCTGCGCCGTCCCCGACGCGAACTTCCCCGACGAGGCGTACCAGCAGCTCGTGCAGGTCGGCGGTCCCGGCCCGGCCGACCACCCGGCCGCCGACCATCAGGTCGTGTACGACGCCCCCACCTTCCGCGCAGTCTTCGAGAACGCGGGCTTTGATGTGGACCTGCTCGAATACTGCGACGACACGGGCCGCTTCCACTACCACGCCTGGGACGTCTCGAGCGGCCCGGTGTACCGCTCACTGCTGCTCGACCACCGCAACCGCGACGGACACCTGGGCTTCGTCTCCCTGATCCTGGACGCCCGGAAACCCGGCGGGACCCCGGACTGAAACCGCGTCCTGCCGGGGATGGGCACCTGACTCATGCGGGATTAAATTGACTTGCTTCCGACTTGAACACGTTCCCTTTTCCCCTCTCCCCCTGTGGGAGAGGGAGGGAGGAGCGAAGCGACGGAAGGGTGAGGGGGCCACCGCGCGACTCCGAATGATGTGGAATCACTTGAATGCCGTATCAGTCGTGCCCGCCGGGGATCTTCTCGTCGTGCGCGCGGATGCGCTGGCGGAACACGTAGAAGTTCCAGGCCTGGTACCCGATGATCAGTGGCAGGAACGCGGCGCCCACCCAGGTCAGGAGCCGCAGGGTGTACGGTTCGGACGCCGTGTTCTGCACGGTGAGGTTGTACGCGTCGCCCAGGGTGCTGGGCAGGACGTTCGGGTAGAGGCTGCCGAAGATGGTGGCGGTGGAGAAGACGATGGTGAGGCCGGTGGCGGCGAAGGCCAGCGCGTCGCGCCCTAGGGTGAGGGCCAGCCAGATCAGGCCGAGGTTCACGGCGGCGGCGAGGGGGAACAGCCACTCCTGGAGGCCGAAGGTGCCGAACAGGCCGGTGCGGATGAAGCCCTGGTACACGAAGGCGAGGACCAGCGCGGAGGCGACGGCGCCCCAGATCAGCGCGGCGCGGCGGGCGCGGCCGTGCAGCACGTCGTCGTCGTCGAGGCGCAGCAGCAGGTACGTCGCGCCGTGCAGGACGAACAGGCTCAGGGTGGCCAGTCCCCCCAGGACGCTGAAGGTGTTCACGGAGTACAGCAGGCTGCCGTCGAAGCGGCCGCTGGCGTCGATGGGCAGGCCGCGCACCATGTTCGCCATGATCGCGCCCCACAGGAAGGCGGGCAGGAGGTTCGTGACGAAGCTGGTCACGTCCCAGAAGGTCCGCCAGCGGCGGTGGTTGATCTCCGCGCGGTACTCGAAGGCCACGCCACGCCCGATCAGGGCGAGCAGGATCAGCGTGAATTCGGGGTACAGGGCGGTCATCAGCGTGCCGTACCAGTGGGGGAACGCGGCGAAGATCACCCCGGCGGCCAGGATCACCCAGACCTCGTTCGCGGCCCAGAACGGGCCGACGGTGCGGATCATGGCGCGCCGTTCGGCCTCGCTGCGGGCCAGGAAGGGTTGCAGGGCGCCCACGCCGAAGTCGAAGCCGTCCAGGAAGAAGTAGATCGCGAAGATGGCGGCGGTCAGGATGAACCACAGGGTGGGGAGGTCGGTCATGCGCGCGCTCCTTCGGGGACGTAGTCGGGGGCGGGGACCGAGGGCGTCTCGACATCCGGTTCATGCATCCCGGCGCGGGCGGTGCGGGTCAGCAGGAACACGTCCAGTCCGATCAGCGTGAGGTACACCACCCAGAAGGCCGCCAGCGACAGCAGCACCCACATGGGGTTCAGCTGACTGACGGCGTCCCCGGTGCGCAGGAGGCCCTGCACGATCCACGGCTGGCGGCCCATCTCGGTGGCGATCCACCCGCTGAAGTTCGCCAGATGCGGGGCCAGGGGCATGGCCAGCAGCAGCGGGTACAGCCGCCCCGGATCGTCGAGTTTGCCCTGCCGCCAGCGCCACACGTACACGAGGGTCACGAGCAGCATCAGGAAGCCCAGGCCGACCATCGCGCGGAACGACCAGTAGACCGGCCACACCCACGGCGTGTAGTTGCCCGGGCCGTACTTGGCTTCATACTCCTTCTGGAGATCGTTGATGCCTTTGGCTTTCTCGGTGAAGTTGTTGAACGCCAGGAACGATCCGACGTACGGCACGCTGAGTTCGAAGCGGTTCTCCCGCGCGCCGTTGCTGGGCAGGGCCACGAGGCTCTCGGGCATCTGGTTGCCTTCGGGGGTGTCCCACAGGGCGCTGAACGCGGCGTACTTCATGGGCTGGTCGCGCACGGCGCTCTGGCCCTGCTCGTGCCCGGCGAGGATCACGCCGCCCGAGCCGATCAGGGCGGTGATCAGCGCCACGCGGAAGCTGACGCGGAACGCCTCGACGTTCGCGCGGCGGCGCAGGTGGTCGGCGCTGACGGCCAGCACGAAGAACGCGGCGACGGTCAGGCTGCCCGCCCAGATGTGCGCGAACCATTCCAGGCCCTTGGGGTTCGTGACGATCGCCCAGGCGTCGGTCATGACGGCGCGGCCGTCCTTGAGCTCGAAGCCGACTGGGTGCTGCATCCAGGCGTTGGCGATGATGATCCAAAAGGCGCTGATGGTCGTCCCGGCGGCGACGATCCAGATGCTCGCGAGGCTGGCCCAGGCGGGGATGCGGTCCTTGCCGAACCACCACAGGCCCAGGAAGGTGCTTTCCAGGAAGAAGGCCATCAGGACTTCCAGCGCCAGCGGGATGCCGAAGATGTTCCCGACGAAGTTCGAGAAGCCCTGCCAGTTCATGCCGAACTGGAATTCCTGCACGATGCCGGTGACGACGCCCACGGCGAAATTGATGAAGAACAGATGCCCGAAGAATCGCGTGAGGTTCTCCAGTTTCGGGTCGCGGCTGCGGTAGGCGAGGGTCTGGAGCACCGCGATGATCAGGGCGAAGCCCACGGTGAACGGCACGAAGAAGTAGTGGAAGATGCTGGTCGTGGCGAACTGGAAGCGGGACAGGTCCAGCGTGGAGAAGCCCAGGATCTCGTTCATATGACCTTCTTTCGGGTGGTGGGCAGCGGGTGGAGGTGGCCGTCCTGAAGCCGGTAGACCTGATCCGTCAGGATCAGCGGGGCGGGCCGGTGCGTGACGAGCAGCAGGGTCCGCCCGGCGCACTCGCGGCCCAGGACGCGCAGCACGCGGGCCTCGGTGTCCGGGTCGAGGTGCGCGGTGGGTTCGTCCAGCAGCAGCACGTCCGAGCGTTTCAGAAGCGCGCGGGCCAGGCTCACGCGGGCGCGCTGCCCGCCGGACAGGCGCGTGCCGCCCTCGCCGACCCAGGTGTCCAGCGGCAGGTCTTCCAGGCCCAGGTCGTCCAGCAGGGCGCGCAGCCGCCCGGGGGGCGCGTGCGGGTCGCCGAGACGCAGGTTCTCCGCGACGGTGCCGTCCAGCAGCGGCGCGTCCTGCTCGTGCAGGCTCAGGCGGGCGCGCAGGTCCACCAGGGCCAGAGTGCGAAGGTCCGTCCCGCCCAGCGTCACCTGACCGGCGGTGGGGTCGAGGTCGCGGCTGATCAGGCCCAGCAGGGTGCTCTTGCCCGCGCCGCTGGGGCCGGTGACGGCCACCCGCGCGCCCGGCGGGAGGCTCAGGGTCACGCCGCGCAGCAGGTCGCGCCCGCCGCGCGTGAGCCCCACGCTGTCCAGGGTCAGGGTCACGGGTCCGGGCGGCAGGGCTGAGGGAGGGTCCGGGTCGGTCACGGCGGGTTGCACGTCCGAGAGTTCCGCGTCCCGCTCCTGCGCCGCCCGGGCCGCCGCGTGCGCGCCGGGCACCAGCGCCAGCGGGGTCAGCGCATCGAAACTCGCGGCGGCCAGCAGCACGACCGCGGCCAGCCACGCGCCGCCCAGCGCGCCCGTCTCGACCAGGGTCAGGCCGCGCGTGAGGACCAGCGTGAAGCACAGGGCGAACAGCGCCTCGCGGCCCAGCGTCAGGCCGGTCTGAAGGCGACCCTGCGCCCCGGTCACGCGGCGCAGCTGCCCGTTCAGGGCGTCCAGGCGCGGCGCCCACAGCCGCGCCGCGCCGTCCGCGCTGGCACTCAGCGTGTCGAGCAGCGCCGCGCCGTGCTCGCGGGCCACCCTCGCCTCCTCGCGGGCCAGGTCCGCCGCCCTCTTGCGGGCCAGCCAGGGCAGTGCCGCCGCCAGCAGCAGCGGGCCCAGGACGCTCAGGCCCAGCCGGGCGTCCAGGCTCAGCAGCCACCCACCGGCCAGCAGCGCCGCGCCCGCGAAGCCCAGCAGCGGCAGGGTCACGCGAAGCGCCGCGAACTGCCGCGCGTCCAGGTCCGCGCCGCTGCGGGCGAGCAGGTCGCCGCCCCGTTCACGCGCCAGCAGGTCCCGCCCGAACCGCGTGACGTGGTCGAACAGCGCCGCCCGCCCCGCCTCTCCGGCCCGCAGGGCGGCGGCGTGCCCGGTCAGGCGTTCGGCGTAGCGCAGACCCGCGCGGCCCACGCCCAGCGCCCGCACCAGCGTCACGAGCAGCGTCAGGCTCAGGAACACCTCGGGCCGCAGCGCCGCGCGGGCGATCAGGCGCCCCGAGGCGCCCGCCAGCGCCACACCCGCCAGAGTGGCCGCGACGCCCAGCAGCGCCGGGAGGACGAAGGGCCGCCAGCCTCCGGCCCGGTTCATGGGGTGGGTCATGGGGCCTCCAGGGTCAGGATGCGCCAGCCGGGCGGAGGGTCGCGGTGCGTGACGAGCAGCACCGTCCGCCCCCGCGCGGCCCGGCCGATCAGCGCGTGCAGGTCCCGCGCGGTGTCCCCGTCCAGGTGGGCGGTGACCTCGTCGAGGAGCAGCAGGTCCGCGCCGGAGAGCAGCGCGCGGGCCAGGGCCAGCCGGGCCGTCTCCCCGCCGGACAGTCGGGTGCCGCCCTCGCCGAGTGGGGCGTCCAGCGTTCCGGGCAGCGCGGCGATCACGCCGTCCAGTCCGACCTCGCGCAGCGCGGTCCACAGCGCCCTGTCGTCCGCGTCGGGCGCGGCGAGGCGCAGGTTGTCGCGCACGCTGGCCGCCAGCAGGCGTGGGGCCTGCGGCACCAGGGCCACCCGGCGCGCCCAGCGGGCCGCGTTCAGGTCATCCAGCGGGACGCCGCCCACGGTCACCTGCCCGGTGTGCGCCACGTACTTTCCCAGCGCGTGCAGCAGCGCGCTCTTGCCCACGCCGCTCGGGCCGCGCAGGGCGACGTGCTCGCCACTGGCGACCGTGCCGGTCAGGGTGGCGGTCACGCCTGTCAGGTCGGCCCGCGCGCCATGGAAGGTCAGTTCGGGGGCATTGGGTGGTGCGTCCCGCGTCCCGTCGGGCGCGCCGGGCACCGCGTCCAGCGCGGCCAGGTCGCGCGCCAGCGGTTCGGCGTCCAGCGCCGCGTGGCGATCCGCGCCGAGCTGCCGCAGCGGCCCGAAGAACTCCGGGACGAGCATCAGCGCCGCCAGCGTGGGGGCCAGCGTGGCCTCGCCACCGAAGAGGCGCACGCCGATCCACACGGCCACCAGCGCGGTGGCGAGGGTCGCGGCGAACTCCATCACGAAGCCCGACAGGAACGCCACGCGCAGCACCCGCAGCGTCGCCTCGCGGTGCGCGCCCGCCGAGCGGACGAGCACGTCCCGGTAGGTGGGTACCGCCCCGAAGGCGTGCAGGGTCGGGAGGTGCCGCGTCAGGGTCAGCAGCCGCCCCGCGAGCCGGGTGTGCCGGGTCCACTGCGCCTGCGTGGCCGCGTGCGTGGCGAGCCCCACGAGGTACAGGAACACCACGGTCAGCGGTCCGGTCACGACGAGCAGCGCGGCGGTCGCCGGGTCCAGCAACGCCGTGACGCCCAGTGCGACCAGCGCGCAGATCGCGGCGTGCGCCCGGCCCGGCAGGAAGCGCGCGTAGTACGGCGCGAGGCGCGGCCCCAGGTCGCTGCTCAGCGTGACGAGGTCCGCCGCGCGCCGCCCCGAGAGGGCCACCGGGCCCAGCGCCAGCAGCCGCGCCGTGAGACGATCCCGCTGCCACGCGGTCGCGTGGGCGGCCAGCCGGGCCGACAGCGCCTCGCGCGCCGCGCCCGTCAGGGCCCGCACGCCCAGGCCCAGCGCGGCGCCCAGCACCTCGCCGATATCCGGCAGTCGGGCGGGCGGCGTGAGCACCCCGGCGATGATCCGCGCGGCCAGCACGAAAGCCAGCGCCGTCCCCAGCGCGCCCAGCAGGCTCAGCGCGGCGCCCAGCGCCAGGGGGCGGCCCAGGCCGGGCGGGGCGTTCAGGGCGCGCCGGACCGGGTCCGGTGGGCGCGGGCGGGTCAACCGGGGCGTGATGGACACCATGCGCCCAGACTGCGCCTCCGGTCCGCGGACACGCGAGGGGCGCACGTCCTGAATTTCACATGCGCGCCTCACCGCGTCTGAAGCGCACCTTCATGCCGACCCGCCGCCCCGCCAGCCCGGCCCGGCGTACACTGCGCCCGTGCCGCCGATCCGCCCCGCCCGCCCCGACGACGCCCGCGCCGCCGGGCACGTCGCCTACGAGACGGGCTTCTTCGGCGCGAGCGCCGCGCGGTACTTCCCCGCCCCGGACCTGTTCGCCCGGCTGTGGGTCGGTCCGTACTTCGCCGGGGCAGGCGCCGGGCTGTTCGTCACGCACGACGCCCGCGGCGTGACCGGGTACGTGCTCGGCAGCCCCGACCCCCAGCGGTACCGCCGCGCGCTGCTGCGCGTCCTGCCCGGCGCTTGGCGGGACACGCCCGCCCGGGCGCTGCCCGCCGTGACCCGCTACCTGCTGCGCGCCGCGCGCCACCCCGCCCCGCACGCCCCGCCGGACCGTTACCCCGCGCACCTGCACCTGAACCTGCTGCCCCGGGCGCGCGGGCAGCGCCTCGCGGACCCGCTGCTCGACGCGCACCTCGGCACCCTGCGGACGCTGGGCGTGCCCGGCGTGCAGCTGAGCACCACCAGCGAGAACCGCGCCGCGCTCGCCGCGTACCGCCGTCACGGGTTCGAGGTGCGCGAGCGCCGCCTCACGGACCTGTGGACGCCCTGGCTGGGCCACCCGGCCGAACACGTCGTCATGACCCTCGACCTCACCTGACCCCGCTGCCCGCTGCCCGCTGCCTGCTGCCCGCTGCCCGCTGCGGTCAGCGGAGTTCCTCCGCCTGCACCCGCGCGCCGGGCGGGAGCGGCGCCGGGCTGCGCGCGCGGCCCTCGACGGGCGTGAGCGGCACCTCGACGTTCCAGTCGCCGTCCCGGGCGGTCACGGTCAGCGACTCGTCGGGCGTGACCGGGTTGCCCAGCGCGTCGCGGATGTCGCGGTACGCGCCCCGGTCGCCCCGCAGGTTCCGGGCCGGGCCGGGCAGGACGTCGACCTCCCCGACCTCCCCGGCGGCGTCCCCGGTGGTCGCCACGACCCGCAGCAGGCCCGTCACGCGACCCGGCGGGAGGAACGTCCAGGCGGTCAGGTGCGTGGGCGTCACGCGGCGGCGGAGCGTCACGCCGTCCGGGCGGCGGATCACGACGTCCACCGGCAGATCCGTCACGTTCCCCTGCGCGTCCAGCGGGTGCAGCACCAGCGCCGGTGGCCGCACCTGCGACACCCGCACGCCGCGCGCACCGACTTTCAGGGTCAGGGGCGTGACGGGCGCGCCGGGCGCGCGGCGAAGCTCGCCACTCAGGCGCCGCCCGGCGTACTGCACCTCGAACGGGGTCAGGCCCGCGCGGACGTACGGCGCCGTCAGGACCAGCTGCCCACCCTGCGCGGCGCGGCCCGGCACCCGGACTGCCCCGGCAGGCGTGAACAGGGTCAGGGTCGCGCGGTCGCCCCGCCGGACGCCCGCGCCGGACAGCGTGACGGTCACGCCCGTGACGTCGGCGCGCGCGGCGAGCCGCGGGGCGGCGCGGTCCGGCGCGGCGCGGCAGCCGCTCATAAGGGCAACCAGCAGGAGGGCCACCGGCGGCCAGCGGGGGGTGTGGACCGGCCTGAGGGTCACGGGCGCTCCGGGGCGGGCAGCGTCACGAAACTCAGCCGGTACGCGCCGCCCCCCGGCAGCGGGAACACGCCGGGCGGCACCGGGCGCGGCTGCACCGTCACGAGGTCCGTGTGGGGCGGCGCGGGGACCGCCAGCACCTCACGCGTGGCGGGCGGCGCGGCCGGCAGCGTAAACGACCAGCTCGCCCCGGGCGGCAGTTCCGGACCGGCGGCGGCATACACCCAGCTCACGCCCCGCCCGTCGAACAGGGTCAGCAGCGCCATGGGCGTCGCGACCGTGCCGTTCGAGGCATTGCGCGCCTGCACCTCTATCCGGCCGCCGCGCACGCGGCTGCGGCTCACGAGTGGGCGGTCCAGGTGCCGTCCCGTGACGACCGCGCGGGCGCCGACCTCCACGCTCAGGCGCCCCGCACCGCCTGCGGTCAGCAGGTCGTCCAGGGTCACGCCCGGCAGGGGCGGCAGCTGCACGCGCAGCGGACTGCGTTCCCCGCTGCGGAGCTTGTGCTGCGCGAACAGGCCCACGTTCGCCTGCGCGACCCGCTCGCCGTTCACGCGCAGGATCACCGTGACCGTCAGGTCCGCCGGGCGGGCGTCCGCGCACAGCACCTCCGACAGGTACCACACGCGCCCCCGCGCGTCGCGTGTCAGGCGGCCCGGCAGGACCTGCAGCACCGGGCGGTCCAGGACGTCGGCGGGCGCCGTGACGTTCGTGGTGATGCGGCGCGGCGCGCGGTAGAACACCACCTCCGGCTGCGGGCTGCGGGTGGGGCGCCGCAGCGTGACCGACCCGGTCCCGCCCTCGCGGACCTGCCAGCCGCGCGCGCCCAGCGTCAGGTCGAGGCGCCGCGTGGCCCGCCGGTCCCCCAGCGGCGTCCACCAGCGTTCATGCACCGTGGCCTGCGCCCGGCCCGGCCCGGCCGCTGTGACCTGCACCCGCGCGCCGTCGAGGCGACTGTACGGCCCGCGCAGGCCGCCGGTCGTCGCGGGCTGCGCCGTGACGCTCACCAGATACCGCTGCGCCGCCCACCCGGGCCGGTACGCCTGCGCCAGCAGCAGCGCCAGCGCCGCGCCGCACAGCGTCAGCGGCACCAGGATCAGGTCCGCGGGGCGCGCCACCCCGGCCGGCAGCGGCGGATCGGTCCGCCACGCCGGGACGCCCAGCGGCAGCAGCAGCGCGCTGACCAGCAGCGCCAGCAGCGGCGCCGCGCCCCACAGCGCGCCCAGCGGGGCCGGCAGCGTGGGCCGCGCCAGCCGCGCCGGGACGGGCGGGATGTCCTCGCGCTCCCAGACGACCACGCCGTTTTCCAGCGTGCCGATGTTGTGCCAGCCGTGCATGAACAGCAGCGGGTCGAGCACGTCACTGCGGGCGTACACGAACTTCAGATGAGCCCGGTCCGGATGCGTGAGAACCTCCGGCAGGCGCCCCAGGCCCGGCAGGTCCAGCCGTTCGGGCAGCGCCGCGCCCGCGCCGGGCGGCGCCAGCGGCTGCGGCAGGTCCGGCGGGAGGTGCCACAGGCCCGACGGGGTCGCCGCGCGCGTCTGCGCGCTCAGGCGGCCCAGCTGCGTCCCGAAGCCCACCGTCAGGTACCGGTAGCGCCAGTGTTCGTCCTTCTCGATGAAGTTCAGCAGCGGCGTGAGGTTCAGCGGCGGCCCTTCCAGCACCCGCGTGGCGTTCAGGGCGTTCAGGCTGACGCTGCCCAGGATCACCAGGGTCGCGCTGACCAGCAGGGCCAGCGGGGGCCGCGCGCCACCCCGCGCCGCGTCCCAGCCGCGCAGCGCCGCCAGCGCCGAGAGCGGCGTGAGCAGCAGGGCGCCCAGCAGCGCCAGCGTTTCCGGCGCCGCCCGCCACGGCACCGGCAGCAGCAGTGAACCCAGCGCGGCCAGCAGCAGCAGCGTGCCCGGCAGCGCCGCGCGCACGCTGTCCGGCGCGGCCCTCCAGTGCGTGCCCAGCCGCTGGGCCGGTGTGCCCGCTGCGCCGCCCGCCCAGCGGGTGCGGACCGCGCGGACCAGGGCGGGCGCGGCCCACGCCAGGGACGCCAGCGGCAGCGCCCACGTCAGCCACGCGCTGCGGCCCAGGCGCAGATCGGGCCGGGGGACCCGCGTCACCTCGCCCACCCACAGCGCGTCCGGCAGCGCCAGCAGCAGCAGCGTGCCCGGCACCGCCAGCGCCGCCAGCACGGACCGGCGCCGCGCCGCGCCCGCCACGCCGGGCAGCAATGCCAGCGTGCCCAGCAGCAGCAGGGGCGCGGCGCTGTGCGCGGCCCCCGCCGCCAGCAGGCCCGCCGCCCACCCCAGCAGGTCCCGCCGCCGCCCGCGCCCCACCCACGCGAGCAGGGCGGGCGCGGCGTTCAGTGCCAGGCCCGCCCCGAGGACCGCGCCCAGCTGCCCGAACACGCTGACACTCAGGGTCAGGGCGCTGCCCAGCAGGGTCAGCAGGGTCACCACGCCCGCCGCGCGCGGCCCGGCGCCCAGCAGCAGCGTGAAGCGGTACGTGCCGTACAGCAGCGTCAGGACCGCCAGGAACTGCGCGGCGGCGTACGCGCCCTCCAGGCCCAGCGGTCCGCTGAGCGCCCCGATCAGCTGCGGCAGCAGCGGCGAGACGCCCGTCAGCGGCACCCCGCCGTACCAGCGGTCGTCGAACGGGTCGAGGGGCGCGCGGGCGTACGCGCTGGCCAGGAACAGCCACTCGGCGGCCTGCGCGGACTTCAGGCCCGTGCGGGTCAGGACCAGCACGCCGTGGTACGCGCCGGTCAGCAGGAGGGCCAGCAGCAGCAGGCGCGTGCGGCGCCGGGACGCGGTCATGCGGCCCGCACCCGGCCCGGACTGAGCGTGGCCAGCACCGGGCGCTTCCGGCGGTTCGAGCGGTGCTCGCCGCACACCGGCCACGCGCGGCCCCGCGCGGCGGCCGGGCAGGGCGAGACGCCGCGGTCCACAGCAGGGGGGAAGGGGCGTGCCGTCGGCCCGTCCACGCCCCCGACCACCGCGGTCAGACCGTCCGGGCGGCTCATCGGCGACCAACCGACCGGGCACCCGCGACCGGCCACGAGGGCAGGCGCCCCGCGGCGTGATGGTGCCCCCGGGGCGCAGCTGGCAACCGCTGTGAGGCTCACGCCCCCAGCCTACCGCCCGCACGCGGCCTCGCGCCGCTCCGGCCCCCCGGTCACTTCGGCGTGCCCCCCCGCCGGGGGCAGCCGCCGGTCAGGCAAGTGCGCCGCGCGCCCGGGCCGGCATGTGCCAGATTGAGGCGTAGCCGATCCTGTACCCGGTTCAAGCCGCTCCGCTCTGCATGACTTCCGCGCCCGGCGGCGCCCCTGATTCGCCTTCCCGACCGCGCAGGACGCTCCACCTGACCGGGGCCGCCTGCCCGGTCACTGACAGGAGTTCCCTTGATCTCTGCGGCGCTGCCCAACCTGTTCGTGAACCTGTGCGTGCTCGTGACGCTGTCGTTCGTCCTGAGCCTCACGTACCGCGACTGGCCCCCACCGCCGGGACGGACGCTGCGCTGGACGCGACTGGCGTTGACGGCCCTGATGGCCGCCGCGCTGTTCCTGCTCGCCACGCCCGGCGACGGGGGCCGCGTCAGCCTCGCGCTCGTGCCGGTCGTCCTGATGGCGCTGCGCTACGGCTGGTCCGGCGGCCTGAGCACCGGCCTGCCCGTCACGCTCCTCGCCGCGCTCGACGGCCCCCCGGCGCTGCTCAGCGCCACCCTGTCCCTGCTGAGCGTCACCGCCCTGACCGTCCGCGCGCGGCACCTGCTCGACCTGAGCGACGTCAGCGGCTCCCTGCACCGGCACGGCTGGGTGGCGCTGCTGCTGTTCCTGCCCGTCACGTTCCCGCAGCCCGGTCACGTCCTCGAGTGGCTCGCGGCGTACCCGACGGTGCTCGTCATGCACGCCGTGGGCTTCCTGATCACCGCGACCATGCTCACGTCCCGCGTCGCGCTGATCCAGAGCACCACCCGCTACCGCGCCGAGGCGCACCAGGACGCCCTGACCGGCCTCGCGAACCGCCGCCAGTTCGAACTGGACCTGCCGTTCACGCAGCCCGGCGACGCCCTGCTCCTCATTGACCTCGATCACTTCAAACGCGTGAACGACGAGTACGGCCACCCGGTCGGGGACGCCGTGCTGCGCGCCGTCGGGCAGGCCCTCACGGCCGAACTGCGCGGCCGGGACCGCGCGTACCGCTACGGCGGCGAGGAATTCGCCGTGATCCTGCGCCGCGTCCCCCCGTCCGAGGTGGACCGCGTCGCGCGGCGCATGGCCCGCACCGTCGCCGAGCTGCCGCCTGTCCAGGCGGCCGGGGTGCAGGGACCGCCGGTGACCGTGTCGGTGGGCGGCGCGACCTTCGGCCTGTGGTCCCGCACCCGGACCCTGTGGGACGCCGACGAGGCGCTGTACACCGTCAAGGGCGCGGGGCGCAACGGCGTGCGCATCGCGGGCCAGTCGGCCGCGCCGTCCACCGGGGCCGCGCGCGGGTCAGGTGACCGGCCGGTCGAACCGCGCGAGCAGGAACTCCAGCGCTGACCGCGACGTTCAGACGCCAGGGAGGCCCTCGGCACACCTGACACGAGCGGAGGGCGAGGCCGTCCACATCTTCCGCAGAGCTGATGGCTGTGCCGTTGACCTTCAAGGAACCTGAACGCTGCTGTGGCACGCCTGACGCCAGGTCCGACCGGGGTCAGCGGACCTGCACCTGGAAACAGGCCGCGCCGCTGTCCCCGGCGGGAACGTTCCCGACCCGCACCGTCAGGAGCTGCCCGACGAGGCTGCCGGAGTCCGCGTCGTTGGCGCTGGTCAGCAGGGTCACGCCGGACCGCGTGAACTGCACGCCCAGGCCCGCGCCGTACGCGCCGGTGCGGGGGGTGGTCGTGGCGGGCGCGTTGTCGGTCAGGACGAAGTTCGTCGCGGCGCCGCCGCTGTTCAGGTACGAGATGCAGTATTCGAGGATCTCGCCCGGCTGCGCCACGCTGGAGGTCCCCGCGCTGCCGCCGCGCGTGACGTTGCGCACGGTCTTCGTGAGCGTCACGCTGGGCGGGAGGTTGGCGGCGACGGTCACCGTGTCGGTGTCGCTGTTGTTCCCGGTCTGGGCGCTGGCCTCGCCGCCGCCACTGACGGACGCCGAGTTCGTGAACGTCCCGGCGCCGCTCGTGACGGTCAGTTGCACGTCCGGGTAGCTGCTCCCGGCGGCCAGGGCGTCACTGCGGGTGCAGCTCAGGGGGCTGAGGGTGCAGGTCCACCCGGGTCCGGACACGGCCACGGCGCTCATCCCGGCGGGCAGCGTGTCGCTGAGCGTCACGGTCTGCCCGGTCGTGGGGGCGGGACCCGCGTTGCTGACCCGCAGCGTGAACGTGCCGTTCGCTCCGGCCTGGAAGGACCCGAAGTGGAACTTGTCGACGCTCAGGTCCGGGCCGGCGACGGTGATCAGGGCCGGCTGGTCACCCGCCGCGACGGGGTCGCTGTCGCTGGTGTCACTGACCGTGGTTCCCAGCGTCTGCTGCCGGTACGTGACGGTGCCCGTGTTGCTGATCACGGTGCCGCCCGCGGTGCCCGCGTTCACCGTCACGCGGAAGCGCACGCGGCTCTCCTCGCCGGGCAGGACGGTCCCGCCGCTCAGGGCGGTCGCGCCGGTCCCTATGCGGAACGTGACGGTGCGGGTCGCGGCGGCGTACTCGGCCTGGTCGTCCCCGCCCGCGTCGGTCTTCGCGCCAGCGTTGGCGCCCGTCACGACCAGCGAGCCGGGAACGAAGGTCGTGCCGGGGGGCAGCGGGTCGGTCAGGGTGACGTTCAGCGCCCCGTCGTTCCCCTGGTTCCTGATGACCAGTTCGTACTCGAGGGTATCGCCGGGGATCAGGGAGCCGCCGTTGAGGTCCGTGACGCTCTTCGTGAGGGCGTCTTTGATGTTCGGCACGAAGATCTCGGTGGCCAGGGTGACGACGCCGGGGAAGATCACGTCGCTGCTCGTCCCGACGACGCGCACCACGGCGGAGGTGCTGCCGTTCGGGAGGGCGGTGTTCGGCGTGAAGGTGTCGATGTCCACGCCCAGGGTGTTCGTGAAGGCGGGCGTCTGCCCGGCCGTGACGTTCGCGCCGCCCCCGGCGACGCCGGTCGTGGCCGAGATCGTCGAGTTGAACACGTCGTTGACGGAGTTGACGGTGTTCGAGACGGTACTGAGGCTGGTGGTGTTCGGCCCGAAACGCAGGCTGCCCTGCGGGTTTGCCGCCGCGCCCTCCTGCGAGCCGCGGTCGCCGTCCCACGCGACCACGCCGATGGTGCTCCTGACCGCGCCGACGCTGGGGGTGATGAAGCCGCTCACGCTGATGTCCAGTGGTGCCAGCGGGTCGCTGGCCTGCAGGAACCCGTCGAACACCGCGAGGTTGCGGGTGGGCAGGCTGGTGTTGCGGTACGCGACGACCAGCGACCACCCGGCCCAGCTGCCGGAACCGGCAGAGCTGGCGACGTTCCCGACGGTGTACGTGCCGTTCCCGCCGGCCTGCACGAGGGCAGTGACGTCCACGAACGACTGGTAGTTGCTGCCGATCACGGACGTGCGGCTGGCGGTCAGGGCGACGCTGGTGCCGGTCGCGGGGGTCGCCAGCCGCACGGCGGCGCGGTTCGCTGCGCTGGAGCTGATGCCGCTCCAGTACAGCCCGGCGAACAGGACGCTGCTGCCCGTGCCGACGTTCAGCGTGGCCGAGCTGGAGTTCGAGGTGGCCGCGTCGGTGTCGGTATCCGTGGGCAGCATGTACACGCCGTTGTTCGTGGCGGTGCCGCCGCTGCGGGCGGTGTTGCAGGCGGTGATCTGCGCTGTGGTCGCGGGTGCGGCGGTCGTGCAGTAGTAGTTCACGTTGCCGATCAGGACGATGTCGCCGTTCGTGGCGGTGTTCGCGTAGCGGGAACTGAAGGTGGTCTGGCCCGCCGCGTGCCCGCACAGGCCCCACACCGCCAGCAGCGTCGCCAGCAGCTGGACTGCGGCGCGGACTGACCCGGGGATCACCATGTTCATACTTGATCATGAGCGTACCGGGTCGCGTATGCCAGAAATCTCACATGGCATACGGTGGTCGCCTGCACGCCGCGCCCCACAGCGACACCGGATCGCCCGCGCGCCGGACCACATGGGAGATTTTCGTCCCTCACCGGGCGGCGCGGCAGGTAAGCTGAGCACGTGACCCCACCCGCCGCGACCCCGGCACCCCAGGCCCTGCTGCTACGGGTGGGTCAGGCGCGGTTCCTGCTGCCACTGGACCACGTCGAGCGCCTGTACCCCATGGTGCACCTGCCGCCCGGACCGCCCCGCGTGCACCTGCGCGGCGAGACGCTGCCCGTCCTCGACCCCCGCCCAGACTGGGGGCAGCCGCCCGCCCCGCCGGACGCGTCACAGCGGCTGGTGGTCGTCCGCACGCCGGACCGCGCGGCGTGGTGGGTGGACGAGGCCGGTCCGATCCTGCCGGTCACGCCGGACCACCCGGCGGTCCTGGACGGGCAGGTGGTGAGCGTGCTGTGGTGAAGTTCGACGATCTGCTCGAGCGCACGGCCGGACTGCGCTGGAACGAACCGCTCGAGCGGCTCGCCGGGGCGCGGCTGCAGCGGCTGGCGGATCCGCACGGGTCCCTGGCGGGCCTGCGGCAGGCGGCGGGGGCCCGCGCGGACGTCGCGGCGGAGGTGGCGGCCGCGTTCACGGTGGGGGAGACGTGGTTCCACCGGTTCGGTGAGCAGCTCGACGCGGCCGCGCTGGCCCTGCGCGCCCTGGGGCGCCCCGCGCGGGTCTGGAGTGCCGGCTGCTCGACCGGCGAGGAGGTCTACGCGCTGCTCGGCGCGTGCCTGCGGGCCGGTGTGGACGCGCGGGCGCTGGGCACCGACCTGAACCCGGACGCGGTCGCGGTCGCCGCGGGCGGCGTGTATACGCAGCGGGCCCTGCGGGACGCGCCGCCGGACCGGGTGGCGCGGGTGTTCGCGCCGGACGGCCCGCAGGTGCGCGTGAAGCCGGACGTGCGGGCCCGCGCGCGGTTCGGCGTACACAACCTGCTGCGGCCCGCGCCGGAGGCGGGCTTCGACGTGATCTCCTGCCGGAACGTGCTGATCTACTTCACGCCCGGCGCGGCGCAGCAGGCCTGCGAGCACCTGATCGGCGCCCTGGCGCCCGGCGGGCTGCTGCTCCTCGCGCCGAGCGACCCGCGCCCGCCGGTCACGGAGACGCTCGAGCAGGTGCGGGTGGGGGGCACGGTGCTGCTGCGCCGCGCCCCCCACCCACTGCCCGCCCGCGTTCCCGCCCCGCCGCCGGTCCTGCCCGCGTCCCGGCCCGTTACACCGCCGGAACCGTCCGCCGAGCCGGATCTCGCGCAGGCACGTCAGCGGGCCTTCGTGTCCCCGCACGACCCGCAGGCGCAGCTGGATCTGGCGCGGGCGTTCCTGCGCGCCGGTCAGCCCGCGCGGGCCGCGGCGAGCCTGCGGGCCGCCGAGGCGCAGCTGGGCGGGCGCGGCGAGTCGTGGGAGACCGCTCACCTGCGCGCGCAGTCGGCGCAGGTGCAGCGCGCCGTGCGGGACGCCGGGGGTGACGCGTGAACCGGCTCGAGGCGCGCGCCGCCGAACTGGCCGCCCCGCCCCGCGCCCAGCGGCCTGCCGTGGACGCCGTGCTCGTGACCGTCCGCGGGGAGACGTTCGCGGCGCCGCTGCGGCAGCTGCGGGCGGTGCTGCCGGCGGCCTTCACGCCGCTGCCGCTGGGCGCCCCGCACGTGGCGGGCGTGCAGCCGGTCCGCGGCAGTCTGGTGGGGGTCGTGCGGGCCGACGCGCTCCTGACCGGTCAGGCGGGCGGGTCGCCCGGGCCGCTGGCGCGGGTGCTGCTGGCCGCCACGCAGCCTGAACCGTGCGGGGTGCTCGTGGACGCGGTCGGCGAACTGGTGTGGGTGGGGGACGCGGGCTTCCCGGCGACCTTCGGCACGCCCGGCGTGCGTGGCCGCACCGCCGACGGGCTGGCCTGCCTGGACCTGGAGGCCCTCGTGCGGCACCTGCCGGCCGCGTGGCCGGCCCGGCCGCCGGATCCCTGACCCCTGCCGCCCGCCCGCGCGACCCTCGCCCCCTGCCCATCCTGCTGGAGTGCCCATGCCCATCCGCCTGAAACTCACCGGTGTCCTGCTGCTGCTGCTGCTGCCCCTGCTGCTCACGGGGGTCATCTCCGTTCGCGCGCTGGACCGCGCGGCCCTCACGAGCGCCGACCTGAACCGTGGCCTGATCCAGGCGCGGACCCTGACCAACCTGCGCGCCGCCGCGAACCGCGTGACCCTCCTGAGTGCCGAGCAGCTGCTCGTGCCGGGCGGCGCGTGGCTGGACATGCAGGACGCCCGCAGTGACGCCCTGAAGGAACTCTCGGCGCTGCCCGACAGCGCCCGCCTGACCGCCGTGCGGCAGGACTGGGCGGCGTTCGACCGGGAACTGAGCGCCATCCTGGACGCGTCCGCGCCGCGCGCGCAGACCCTGCGGCGCTTCGAACGGAACTTCGAACCGGCCCGGCAGCAGTTCAGCCGGTCCGTGAACAGTTACCTGGACGCGCAGGAGGCCACGCTGGGCGCCCAGCAGGCCGGGCTGGCCGCGGACCTCAGGCGCGCCCACGAGACGGTGCTGCTGACCGGCCTGATCGGGGGGCTGCTGGCCGTGCTGGCCGCGTGGTGGATCGTGCGGCGGCTCGTGCACGCCGTCGAGGCGGTGGAACGCTCGGTGGGCCGCCTCGCCGACGGGTACCTCGACGACGTGCCCGAGACCCGCAGCCGCGACGAGGTGGGCCGCATGCTGCGCGCCCTGGGCCGCCTCGTGGCGCACAAGCGACGCCTCGTGCAGACCATGGACCTCCTCAGCCGCGGGGAGCCGCAGCCGCCCTTCCCGCTGCGCCACCCGGACGACACGCTGAGTCTCGCCGTGCAGAACCTCAACCGGCACGCGCAGGAGACGGCGGCCGCCGCGCTGGCGGTCGCGGGCGGCAATCTCGCGCAGGACGTCCCGCTGCGCTCGGACCGCGACGCGCTCGGCGGGGCGCTGCGCGACATGATCGCCCAGCTGCGCGCCTTCGCCCTGCAGAGCCAGGACGCCAGCGCCCAGCTGAACCTCGCCAGCCAGAGCCTCGTGGCGGCCACCGCCCAGCAGAGCACCAGCGTCCACCAGCAGTCCGCCGCGATCGCCGAGACCACCGCCGCGGTCGAGGAGGTCCGCACGACCAGCCGGCACGCCGTGGACCTCGCCGGGCGCGTGTCCCGGCAGGCGGACGCCGCGCGGGTCGTGGCCGAGCAGGGCGTGCAGGCCACCCGCGACGCCGGGCAGGGCATGCACGCCCTGCAGGGCCGCGTGGATGACATCGCGCAGAACATGCTGCACCTCTCGCGGCACTCGCGGCAGATCAGCGAGATCGTCGAGACCGTCAGTGAACTCGCCGACCAGTCGAACCTGCTCGCCCTGAACGCCGCCATCGAGGCGAACCGCGCCGGGGAGCACGGGCGGGGCTTCGCGGTCGTCGCGCAGGAGATCCGCACGCTGGCCGAGCAGTCCAAGGAGGCCGCCGGGCAGATCCGCCGCACCCTCGAGGACGCGCAGCAGGCCACGAACGCCGCCGTGCTCGCCACCGAGGAGGGCAGCAAGCAGGCGCAGGTGGGCACCACCCTGATCGACCGGGCCGGGCAGACCATCGAGGAACTCGCCCGCGTGAACGACGACGCGGCCCGCATGGCCTCACAGATCGCCGAGGCGGTCGAGCAGCACGCCCTGAGCATGGAGCAGATCGCGGTCGCCATGAACGACATCAACGAGGCGACCGCGCAGCACCTGAATGTCACGCAGGACAACCAGCAGGTCGCCCGGCGCCTCCAGGACCTCGTGACCGACCTGAACGGGCATGCCGGACGCTACCGCACCTGACCTCGCCCGGGCGCTGCGCGCCGAGCTGCGCGCCGCCCAGCCGGACCTGGGGGCGGGCGGCCCGGCCGCGGCCCGCGCGCTGCACTCCCTGCACGCGGCCGCCGCCACCGCCGGGGACGAGGGCCTGCGCGCCGCCCTGCGCGCCGCGCAGGCGGCCGCCGCCACGGCCACCCCGGACGCCCTGCGCGACGAACTGCGCCGACTGGGCCTGCTGACCGACGCGCCGGTCAGCCCGGAGCCGCCCGCGACCGTCCGGGTGGACGTCCGCAAACTCGACGCGCTGCTCGCGCTGGCCGGGGAACTCACGAGCGCCCGGCTGCAACTGAACGAGCGGCTGGGCCGCGCCCGCAGCGGCGAACGCGGCGCGTGGCGCGCCGTGCGCGCCGCCCAGCAGGCCCTCGCGACCCTCACCGACGACCTCGCTCGGGAGGTGCTCGCCGCGCGGCTCGAACCGGCCCGGCCGTTCCTGCAGTCCTTCGAGCGGGCCGCGCGCGACGCTGCCCGGCAGGCCGGAAAACGCGCGCGGCTGCACGTCGACGCGGCCGACGCCGAACTCGACCGGCACGCCATGGACCGCCTGCGCAGCCCGCTGCTGCACCTGATCCGCAACGCCGTCGATCACGGCATCGACCCGCCCGGGGCGCGCGCGGCGCGCGGCGTTGACGACACCGGCACCGTCACCCTGTCCGCGTTCAGCGCCGCCGGGCAGGTCACGGTCACCGTCCGCGACGACGGGCCCGGCGTGAACTACGCCGAGGTCGCCCGCGCCGCCGGCCGCCCCCACGAACCGGGTGACCCGGCCGCCGAGGCGGAACTGACCGAGCTGCTGTTCACGCCCGGCTTCAGTTCCCGCCAGGAGGTCACGGACCTCTCCGGTCGCGGCGTGGGCCTGGACGTGGTGCGCACGCAGGCCCGCGCGCTGGGCGGCGACGTCACGCTGCGCAGCGGCCCGCAGGGCACGACCGTCACCGTGCAGTTCCCCCTGACGCTGGCCACCACCCGCGTGGCGGTGGTGCGCGTCGCCGGGCAGCTGCTGGGCGTCCCGGTGCGCTGGGTGGACCGCGCCGGGCGCGCCCGGGTCCAGCCGCACGAGGGCCGCCCGGCCGTGCGGATCGGCGAGCGGGTCGTGCCCGCCGCGTCCCTGGCGGCCGCACTGAACCTCGGCCCCGCGCGGGACGGCGCGTACCTGCTCGTCCGGCAGGGCGAGGCGAGCCTGGCGCTGCTCGTGGACGCCCTGATCGGCGAGGAGGAACTCGTCATCAAGCCGCTGGCGTTCCCGCTGGCGGGCGCCCCGCACCTGGAGGGCGCCGCGCAGCTGCCCGACGGGCAGATCGTGCCGGTCCTGAACGTCCGCGCCCTGCGCCCGGCGGCCACGAGCCGCGTGCCGGACGCGCCGCCGCGCGCGCCCCGCGTGCTGCTGGCCGAGGACACCGCCGTCACACGGCAGCTGCTGCGCGGGATCCTGACCGGCGCGGGCGTCGACGTGACGGCCGTGGAGAACGGCGCCCTGGCCTGGGAGGCCGCGCAGCGCGCCGCGCCGGACCTGCTGCTCACCGACGTGGAGATGCCGCAGCTGGGCGGCCTGGACCTGACCCGGCAGGTGCGCGCGCACCCGCAGCTGCAGCACCTGCCGGTCGTGCTCCTCACGTCCCTCGGGCACCCGGAGGACCGCGAGCGCGGCGCGGAGGCCGGTGCGGACGCGTACCTCGTCAAGGGCGACTTCGACGAGGCGGCGCTCGTGGCCACCCTGAGGCGGCTGCTGTGACGCTCGTGGTGCTGCTCGCCCCGGCCGAACTGGGCCGCGCCCGCACGCTGCCCAGCCCGCGCCGCCTGTGCACGTCCGTGGCGGCCGCGCTGACCGAACTGCGCCGCGCGCCGCCCGCCGCGACCCTGCTGCTCGTGGACCCCGCCCCGGACCTCGACTGGGCCGACCTGCGCGAGCAGCTCAGGCCCCTGCGGACCCGCATGATCGTCGCCGGGGGTCACGCGCCGCCCGGCGTGCGGCAGGTGCCCACCCTGGAGGCCGCCCTGCCGCTGCTGGGCCGCCCCGCCGCCCCGAACGGCGGCCCGGGTCCGGGCGACCGTCCGGGGGCGCCGGTGGACGCGGCCCCGACGACCTCGCACCTGACAGGCACCCCACTGCCAGCCACGTTGCTGACCGTCACGCCGCTGACGCTGATCGGCGCGAGTACCGGCGGCCCGCGCGCGCTGCAGGACCTCCTGAGCGGTCTGCGGCCCCGCGGCGCCGTCGTGATCGCCCAGCATCTCTCGGAGGGCTTCAGTGACAACCTCACGCAGTGGCTCGGGACGCTCACGTCCGCCCCGGTCCTGAACCCCGCGCCTGGCGAGCCGCTGCGGCCCGGCACGATCACCGTCGTGTCCGGCACGCACGTCACGCTCAGCGGCGACACGCTGCGCGTCCACCCCGGCCAGCCGGGCCGCGAGTACCTGCCGTCCATCGACCGGCTGTTCCAGTCCGGCCTGACCTGGCGCGGCCCGCTGAACGCCGTGCTGCTCAGCGGGATGGGCGACGACGGCGCCGCCGGACTGGCTGCGCTGCACGCCGCGGGGGCCCGCACCGCCGTGCAGGACCCGGACAGCGCCACCGTGCCCTCCATGCCCGCGCAGGCCCTGGCGCGCGTGCGCCCCAGCGTGCTGGCCGACCCGCGCGGCCTGCGGGCCTTCCTGGAGCGGCACGCGTGACCGACGCCCCGCACGACTTCGTGCCGCTCTTCGCGGAGGAGGCCCGCACGCAGCTCGACGCGCTCGACGCGGCCCTGCACCGCCTGGAGGACGACGCGCACGACGGGCCCGCCATCCGCGCGGCGTTCCAGGCGGCGCACTCCATCAAGGGCGGCGCCGCCATGCTCGACCTGCGCGGCACCGGGCAGCTCATGAGCGCCTTCGAGGACCTGCTCGCGCACCTGCGCGCGGGCCGACCCCATCCGCCCGGCTGGCTGAGCGCCGCGTTCGGCGCGCGCGACCGCCTGATCCGCCAGCTGGACGACCTGATGCCCGGCGCGCCCCCCCACCCGGACGACGAGGCGGTCACCCGCACCCTGCGCGACCTCCTGCACCTCGCGGTGACGCCCGCGCCGCCCACCGGCCGGGCCGGACCCGGACCGCTCACCCCTGACCCGCCGGACCCCGGCACGGCCGCGACTGCCCCGCCCCTTCAATCCCCGCCCGCCCACACCCGGCCTGCCCACACTGTTCCCGCCCAGACCTTGCCCGCCCAGGCCGGTCCCGCGCCGACTGCCCTGCCGGTCGCGGTCGTCATCGACGTCAGTGCCCTCAGCCGCGACGTGCTCGCCCGGCACCTGCGCGCGCTGGGGTACGACACCCACACCTTCGACCACGTTCCCCCCCCGCTCCACGCCGCCCTGGTCCTGATCTCCGCCGCCCTGCTGCCCGGCGCGCTGCCCGCCGGGTGGCCCGCCGCGTCCCTGCACGTCCTGAGCGAGGACCCGCAGGCGCGCGCCGACGCCCGCGCGCGCGGCCTGCCCGCCAGCGCCCGCCCGGCGCACGACACTCCCCTCACCTCCCTGCCCGGTCAGTGGACCCCGGCGCAGCGCCCCACCTCGGACGCCCCATGAACATTCTCGTCATCGACGACAGCGCTCTGATCCGCGCCATCCTGACCCGCACCCTCACCCCGATCGGCGCCGTGCACGCCCCGGGCGACCTGCAGGGCGCCCGCGACCTCCTGGGATTCCACAGCGGCCAGTGCGACATGGACGTCGTGCTGCTCGACCTGGAGATGCCTGAACGCGACGGCCTGAGCTTCCTGCGGGACCTGCGTGCCCACCCGCACCTGGCGGACCTGAGCGTGATCATGGTCACCAGCACCCAGGAAACCGAGCGGCTCGACGACGCCTTCGCGGCCGGCGCGAACGACTACGTCACGAAACCCGCCCATGACAACGTCCTGCGCGCCCGGACCCTGAACGCCGCCCGCCTGACCCGCGCGCTGCGCGCCGCCAAGGACCGCGAACGCGACCTGGCGGCCGCGAACGTCCAGCTCGAGCAGCTGTCCCTCACCGACGCCCTGACCGGCCTCGCCAACCGCCGCGCGTTCGACCAGCAGTACGCGCAGGCGCTGGCCCTGGCGCAGCGCAGCCGCATGCCCTCGACGCTGATCATGGCCGACATCGACCACTTCAAACGCTTCAACGACGCCCTCGGCCATCCCGCCGGGGACGCGTGCCTGCAGCAGGTCGCGGCCGTCCTCCAGCGCAGCTGCCACCGCCGCACCGACCTCGCGGCCCGCTACGGCGGCGAGGAATTCGCCCTGCTGCTCCTCGACACCGACCTGCGCGGCGCGCAGGAGGTCGCCGGACGCATCCACGCTGCGCTGGAAGAGGTCGCCATCCCGCACCCGGACCACCCGCTGGGCCGCGTGACCCTCAGCCTGGGGCTGGCCAGCACGGCCGCCGCCGACCTGAAGGGCGCCGCCGACGCCGCGCTGTACCGCGCCAAGGCCCAGGGCCGCAACACCACCGCCGAGGCCCACTGACCGCATTCAGATGAGACCGCCGCAGCCTCTGCCTGCCCAGGTCATACGGACTCCGATTGAATGGGCTGCAAAGCCCGCTGGGTCCGAGCGGAGGCGAGAAGGAGAACAACGGGTTCCGGACGTGGAGCCGGCAATCCGGTGAAGTTCCGGATTGTTGGCGAAACAAACGGAATCCGTCTCACAGCAGAATTCAGAGGTATTGAGGGTATCCCTCGATACCTCTGAATCGAGCGGAGCGAGCACCTGATCAAAACAGCGGTTAGAAGTGGAATTGAAGGGCGTGGTGTTGGCCCTTCAATGCAACTGGAAACCGCTGTCAGAAGCGGTCGATGACGCTCACGCCCGTGCCGGGGAAGCGATCCATGGTCACCAGCGCCTCGATCCCCTCGGACAGTGTGAGGCGCGCGCCGATCAGCTCGGCGGGCCGCAGCTGCCCGGACTCGATCAGGCCCAGCATCCCCGGGTAGGTGTGGGCGGCCATGCCGTGACTGCCGTAGAGTTCCAGTTCGCGGGCGATCACGGCGTCCATCGGCAGGGCCGGGCGGCTCTGATCGCCCAGCAGCAGGCCCACCTGCACGTGCCGCCCGCGCCGCCGCAGGTTCGCGACCGAGTTGAACGCCGTCTGCGGGTGTCCCAGCGCGTCCAGTGACACGTGCGCGCCCCCGCCCGTGAGGTCCCGCACCGCCTGCACGGTGTCGGGGACGTGGCGGCTGTTCACCGTGACCTCCGCGCCCAGTTCACGGGCGCGAGCCAGCTTCGCGTCGTCGATGTCCACGGCCACCACGCGCGCGCCCAGCGCCCGGCCGATCATGACCGCCGACAGGCCCACCCCGCCGCAGCCGTGCACGGCCAGCCACTCGCCGCCCCGCACCCGGCCCTGCTGCGCGACCGCCCGGAACGACGTGGCGAAGCGGCAGCCCAGGCTGGCCGCCGTCACGAAATCCAGGCTGTCGGGCAGGCGCACCAGGTTCTGCTCGGCGTGGTGAATGCCCACGAACTGGGCGAACGAACCCCAGTGCGTGAAGCCCGGCTGGAACTGCCGCTCGCACACCTGCTGGTGCCCGGCCTGACACTCCGCGCAGCGGCCGCAGCCCGCCACGAACGGCAGCGTCACCCGGTCGCCGGGCCGCCAGCGGCGCACGTCCGCGCCGACCGCCACGACCGTCCCGGCGATCTCGTGCCCGGGGACATGCGGCAGGCGGATGTCCGGGTCGTGGCCCATCCAGCCGTGCCAGTCGCTGCGGCACACGCCGGTCGCGCCGACCTCCAGCACCACGCCGTCCGGGGTGGGGACCGGGTCGGGCACCGTGCGGAGTTCGGGTCGGGTCCGGAACTGCTCGTAGAGGGCGGCGCGCATGTGCGTCAGCGTACGCGCGCGCCCCGGTGTGCAGGTGCGCGTGGTCTGGACGCCGCCCGGAGCGGCCGCCGGGCCAAGTCATTGACGGGTAAATCACTTTACAAAACAAAGCGCTGCGTCTATGGTGGCGGGCATGTCCGACCTCAGCCACCTCTTCGAGCCCTACACCTTCCGCAGCGGCGTGCAGGTCCGTAACCGCCTCGCGCTGGCCCCCATGACCACCATCTCGGCCGACCCGGACGACAACGTCTCCGCGGCGGAACTCGAGTACATCGCCCGCCGCTCGACCGGCGTGGGCCTGGCCATCACCGCCGTCGCGTACGTCACGCCCGGCGGCAAGGGCTTCCCCGGCCAGATCGGCGCGGAACACGACGGCCGCCTGGACAGCCTGCGCGCCCTGGCCAGCCGCATCAAGGCGCAGGGCGCACGCGCCGTCCTGCAGATCTTCCACGCCGGGCACAACGCCCCACCCGAACTCGTCGGCGGTGACGTCACCTCCGCCAGCACCGTGCCCTCCCCGCAGCCGGGCCGCGGTGACGTCCCGGTCCGCGCCCTGAGCGGCGACGAGATCCGTGCGATCATCGCGGATTTCGGCCACGCCACGCGCCGCGCCGCCGAGGCCGGCTTCGACGGCGTGGAAATCCACGGCGCGAACGGGTACCTGATCCAGCAGTTCGTCTCCGGGCACAGCAACCGCCGCGACGACGAGTGGGGCGGCCCCATCGAGCGGCGCCTCGCGTTCCCCCTGGCCGTCATCGCCGAGGTCCGCCGCGCCGCCGCGCAGGCAGGCCCCCCCTTCCTGATCGGCTACCGCTTCTCGCCGGAAGAACCGCACGAGCAGGGCCTGACCATGCACGACACCTTCGCACTCCTCGACGCCCTGCGCGCCCAGGAACTGGACTACGTGCACGTCTCCCTGCAGGACTACGCCGGCATCCCCCGGCGCGGCGGGCACCCCGAACGCAGCCGCCTCACGCAGATCGCCGAGCGCCTGGGCGACACCCCCCTGATCGGCGTGGGCAACATCTGGACGGCGCAGGACGCCGCGCACGCCCTCGACCTGGGTGCGACCTTCGTCGCGCTGGGCCGCGCCCTGCTCCTCGAACCCGAATGGGTGCAGAAAGTCCAGGCCGGCCGCACCGACCTGCGCGGCACCTTCAGCCCCGACGACCGCGAGGCCCTGACCCTCCCGGAACCCATGTGGGGCATGCTGACCGGCTTCATGCTCAAAGACCGCCTGCAGGCCGCGCCGCACCCCGAACCCGTCACGGGCTGACCCAGAGGCCACCGGTCCTGGCGGCATCCGGCCTGCCTGGGCGCGGCTGCCCCTGGTGATAGCCGCGCCCGCAGGGCCGTGCGGCGGGCCGGTGTCATGAGCAGCTCCACCAGGCCGCCCGGTAGGGCCCGGACTGCGGTCAACCAGGTGCTGGAGACGATACGGAGAGTGTGGCGCCGTGAGGCCCTTCTCCCGAGGGCCGGATCATACCGGACCTCTTATCCCCGGACGACGTCACGCCCGGATCAGGCCAGGACATCCGGTTCAGTCCGCATGCCAGTGTCGTGGAGCGCAGGTGGGCCGTCAGTCACGCTTCGGCCAGCCAGTCCCGAACTGATCTGACATGCACGGCATCAGGTTTCTTATCCAGAATGAACTTTTTCACCTCCGCTGTTCGCTGATGTGTCAGGTGTTCCGTACGGTTCACGCATGACCACCCACGAACGCCCCGGACCCACAGCAGGTCAGCCGGACCGCTCCGCCACGGCCAGCATTCCGCGCAGCTGGCACAAATCCCAGCGGCTGACCGCCCTGCTCGCGGAACTCCAGGCCCGGCCGCAGACGACGGCGCAACTCGCAGTGACGTTCGGCGTCGGGCAGCGCAGCGTGCAGCGCGACCTCGACGCCCTGCGGCGCATGGGTCATCCTGTGCACGAACAGCCCCCCGGGCACTACGTCATTCCCCGCAACGGCACCCTGCTGCGCCCCACCGAAGTGCTCGCCGCCTTCACGGCGCTGCGCCTGGCCCATCACCACTCACCTGCGCTGGGTGGACACTACCGGCAGGCCCTCACCACCCTCTCCCTGGCGTTGCCGGAACGGGTGCGGCACACCCTCAACGCCAGCCTGCGGGGTGGCGGCGGCACCATGTTCACGGACCGGCAGATGGAAATCATCGGCGCGGCCTGGCTCGACGGCCGCGTGCTGCGCTTCGATCACCGCGAGGGCAACGGCATCCTGCGGACCGGACTGGACCTGTGCGTGCACTTCGTCGAGATCGCCCGCACGAACCTCGCGCCGTTCGTGATCGGCCTCAACCGCGCCAGCGGCCGCATGGAGACCTTCAAGCTGTCACGCATGACCAACCTGCACCTCCTCACCGAGTGCTACGAACCGGACCCCACCTTCGACCCGCAGGCGTACCTGTCCGACGCGTGGGGCGTGATCGGCCCGGGCGAGGGCGTCACCGTCACCGTGCGTTTCGACCCGGACGCCGCGTACCGCGTACTCGAGGGCGGGTTCCCGCAGGCCACCCTGATCCGCGGGGACGGCTTCGTGGACATCGAATTCTGCGCGGGGGTGGACGAGACGGGCCTGCCCCGCGAACTCATGCCGTTCCTGCTGTCCTGGGGGGCCCGCGCCGAGGTCCTGTCGCCGCCCGAGGTGCGCGGCGCGTGGCTCGCGGAGATGCGCGACGCGCTGTCCCGTTTCGATCACCCGGTGCAGGCCGCCGACTGACCGCCGAGGTGCAATGGCGTTGAGGGGTCCGCTCAGGGCCGCTGCACCGGGCAGAGCAGGAAGCCGCGGAACGATCTGTCAGTCCTCGCCCCCCAGCAGGAGGTCCTGTTCACGGTCCGTGACCCACGGGAAGGCATGCACGCCGCGCAGGAAGGCCGGAATGGGTTCCCCCACGCGCTGCAGGTTGAGGACGTCGTACGACCACGCGGCGCCGGGGTCGAGGCGGTAGCGGCCGTGCGCGTGCGTGACGCTGCCCGGCCAGCCCAGCCCGCCGCGCAGCTGCTGCACTGCCCGGGACGCCCGCTGCGCCCGTTGACGGGGTGTGCGGGGCGCGTCGTCCCGGACGGCGTCGGCCAGGGATTCGGCGTCCAGGGTGCCGCCCGCGTCAAGCAGCGCGACCAGGGCGACCAGCGCGAGGTCCGGGAGGGTGACGGGCCGCCCGTTGACGCGCACGTCCGGGTACCCGGCGGCGCGGACATCCACCCGCAGGGTGTCCTGGCGTGGCAGGGGGTGCGGTGCGTCCGGCCCGAGCAGCGTGAACAGGTCCGGCAGGGCGGAGGCTTCCTCGCGCAGCCACAGCAGGCGGGGATTCAGGGGCCGCAGCAGCTGCGCGGCGCGCGCGTGGTCCCCCTGCCGCCGGGCGAGTTCCGCGCGGACGATCTCGGCGCGGTCGGCGTCCTCGCTGACCAGCGGACCCGCGCGGCCGAGCAGGTCGGTGACATGCGCGGCTTCCAGGCGCGGGAGGCTGACGTGCGCGGCGGCGAGGTCCACGAACACCCAGCTCTGACCGCTGTCCCGCTCGGCCGGAAGGGTCACGGCGGCCTGCGTGAGCCACTCGATGGCGCGCAGGTTCTGGCCGCGCATGCGGGCCGTGTGGCCCAGACCCCGGCGGGCCTGTTGCAGGTGATAGAGGTTCCCTTCCTGCTCGGCGCGGGTCAGGGTCTGCGTGTACAGCGCCTCGGCGCGGTTCCAGTCGCCCCCCGCGCGCAGCACGGCGGCCAGTCCGTTGCGGCCCGACCCCCGGTGCGCCGGGTCGAGCCGCACGCACGCCTCGAAGCAGTCCTGCGCCTGATCCAGTTCGGCGTGGTGCAGGTGCGCGTAGCCCTTGGTGCTCATCACCCAGCCTTCCATGGCCTGACCGCGCGCCTCGAGCGCCGCCGTGGCCAGGAGTTCGATGGCGTGCGCGTGCCGCCCGGTGAACAGCTGACACACGCTGAATTCCACGGTGGTCAGCGTGCGGGCGCGGCCGTCGCTGAGGCGGATGGCGGCGCGGTAGTCGTCCTCCCAGCCGGGTGTTTTCAGGTGGTGCCGGGCCTGGGCGCGGGCGCGCAGCGCGAGCCCCTGCTCGTAACCGGTCAGGCGCGAGGTGTCCCGCAGGGCAAGTTCAGCGTGATGCAGGGCGTCTTCGTGGCGTTTATCCTGCGCGAGGCGCCACGCGAGCATGACATGCGCGCTGGGTGCCGTGACGGGCCGCTGCGCGTAGGTCCGCGCGACCCGTTCCAGTTCCGGCTGCCGGGGGACGTTCACGTGCAGGCGCAGGTGCAGCCGCGCCGCCGCGAGGTCGTCCGGTTCGGCGGGGGGCATGCTCTCGAACCAGCCCAGCAGTTGCGTGAAGCGCTCGCCGGTCCGCGCAGCGTGAAAGGCGGCCTCGATGGTCCGGCGAGCCAGGTCCCACTGCCCGCTCCCGATCAGGGCCGCAATGGACTCGTCGAAGGCGCTGTCACGTTGCGTGGACCGGCTGGGCACGCGCGCATCCTAGGCCACCAGACTGCACGGTCAGATGAGTCCCGCGTTCCTGAGTGAGGGAACACCGGCCCTTCTGATGACTGGCATTTGTGCTCACCGGGTCTCCGTCCAGCCACTACCTATTGATAGCGGCATAAATTCGCATTCATGAGCTGATGAGGCAAGTCGATATACCGAACCCGCTGCCAAGCCGTCACAAGCTTTGCTTGCAGCTCCGAGACCGAGCGGGCACAGAAGTTCCCCAGCATATTGCGCTTCACATACGCCCACACCAGCTCGATCGGGTTCAACTCCGGCGCATAGGGTGGCAAAAACACCAGCGACAGGCGTTCGTGGAGACCCACGAACGCCTGTGTTGCCTTCGCCCGGTGGATCCCGGCGTTATCCAGCACCACCACGATCTCCCCCTGAACGTGGCGGAGCAGGTGCTGGAAGAATCGGATGACGTCCCCACTCCGAATCGCCCCAGACTTCGTCTGCTGGAAGAACCGCCCATCCGACGTGATCGCACCGATGGTCGAGAGTTTCTCCCAATTGGCCGGGAGCGTGACCAGGGGCGTCACGCCCCTGGTCGACCACGTGCGCCGTCGTACGCCTTTCAGCGAGAACCCGACCTCATCCAGATACACCAGGGTCGCGCCCTCAGCGACCTTTTTTTCCCAACTCCGGTGCGACCTGTTCTTTCCAGGACGCGATCCGGAGTTCATTGCGCTCTGCCGCCCGCCCATCCGGCATTTGCGGCGTGAAACCCAACTGGCGAAGGATTTTTCGGACGTGGTCGTGGTGATACCACACGTCAAAGTGACGTCCGATCAGATCAGTGACCCGACGTGTCGTCCACGTCGGATCAGGGAACCCGTGGTGCACCGCACCCTCCCGCAGGAAGGTGCGCAATTGTTCGTGTTGTGCCGCTGTGAGCCGCGAGGTTGCGCCACTGGCAATGGTGGCCTTCAAGCCACCATTGCGTCGTAGTCGTGCTTTCCAGGTGTAGACCGTATGGACGGAGACACCGAAGTGATTCGCAATCTCTTGGTTCCGATGGGTTCCGCGTTCAATCCATGCGAGAGCGGCGAGGCGGCGCTCCTCGAGTTGAGCGCGGGAGTAGTGGGTCGGTTGCCAACCGGGCATGTGGCCAGTCTATCAACTCAGATCTTCGCCGTGATCAATATATGTGTTTTACAGATACGAGATGTGATCCTGATTCGATCCCCGCCTGTTGCGTGATAGATACCTCACTGCCATTCGACAGGTCTGAGCCGGCGCAGAAGAACAGATCGAATGGGTGACGATGACCTGCCGACTGTGCCGGGCGGCCTGGACCTGCTGCGGCTGGCCTTCGAGAACCTGTTCGGGAACGCCATCAAGTACACCGCGGGCCGCGTGCAGGCACGGATCGAGCTGGGGGTCACGACTGCCTGCCCTGACCCAGTGGTCTACATGCAGGAAGACGGGGTCGGATTCGATCCGCGGTACGTGGATCGCCTGTTCGACGAGAAGGCATTCCAAGTGATCGGAATGAGTCTCGTGAACGTGCAGCAGATCATCGAACGGCACGGCAGGACCGTCTACCAAGAGTTTCCAGGCAGGAAAAAAGCTCGACGAGAACGAAGGCCCAAGAGGGAGGGGATTGAACTTCCCCGGTCTCATGGGCCTTCATGCGAAGTGACTATGCCTCGCACCCCCAGCCTATCGCGAAGCGTCATCACGGCGCTGCTGAACCGAGCCACCAGCATCAGTGCCGTCGTCCCCTACGGCACCGTCGGGAAAAGCACCCTGTGCCAATCCCTGGCGCAGGAGACCTTCGCGTCCACAGCTGATCTCAAACGTCGAGCCAGGAACGCGCCCGATGGCGCGTTCCTGGCCGTTGATTTCGTCATGGTGCCTCACGCCGGGGTGGAGATGGAAGGCGTGACCTACCACTACAGCGGTCAGGCCCACACCCGACTCGGTCATCAATTCACCTCAGCGGCCCTCGTCAAGTTCGGCGAAGATCCGGTGCCGCTCCTGGAGCGCTTCAAGGTCTCCCAGAGGCTCGAAACATCCCAGTATCCCTATCGCACCGCCACGCAGGAGATGATCCACACCGTCAACGCGTGCCGCACGGCCGGTGTGCCGATCGCGGGGCTCTTGCTGGACGGAGAGTTCGGTCGAGATGCCGCCGTGACTTTCAGTCAAGAAACCCAGATCGCCGTGCTCATCCGGGCGAAAGCGTCGATGACGGTGCAGTTTGAGGGTGAGTCCCTCACCCTCGATGCCCTGGGCCAGAAGTTTCCGCCACAACGTTGCCACCCGTACGACGCGTTCGGGTGGCGAGTCCGTCGCCTGCGCGTGTCACGTGAGGTGGGTGACTTCGATGTCCTCATCGTGTGGCGCAAGGTGCATGGTGAATGGACCCGGTTTTTCCTGTTCAAGACCTGTTGCGCAGTAGAGGTCGGAGCAGGTAGGTTCAAGGGTGTTGCGGCTTGAGAAGCTGAAATCCAGGGGCGGTCCTTTGAACGGCTGGTGGGGTGCGTACGCTGGTGAAATCCGGCGGGCGGCGCTGGAGTTATCCGGCACGTCCCGCTGGATGAAATCGGCACCCTGCGCTGGGCGAATCCGGCACCCTCTGCTGGATGTCGGCACCCGACACGTACACGAGACTCCCTTGGTCATCCTGAAGGATGACCAGAAAGCGAGCGTCTATGCGAAAAATCAGAGAAGTCTTGCGCTTGAAGTTGGACCTCAAACTGAGCGACCACCAGGTCGGGCAGAGTGTCGGTCTGGCGCGCAACACGGTTCAGGACTACCTCATCCGAGCGAAACAGGCCGGGCTGACCTGGCCACTTCCCCCTGACCTGGATGACCACCAGCTTGAACAGCAACTGTTCAAGCAACAGGATCAGGCGGCGCAGCGTGCCGTGCACATTCCCGATTGGGCTGCACTGGACCGAGAACTCCGGCGCAAAGGCGTTACACGCCAACTCCTGTGGGAAGAATATCGGCGCCAGCATCCCGATGGCTGGCAGTACGCGACGTTCAACGAACACTACCGTCACTGGAAAGCCGCGAGCGGTTTGACCATGCGTCAAACCCACCGAGCAGGGGAAAAACTCTTCGTCGACTACGCCGGACTGACCGTGCCCATCACGGATCCAAAAACCGGAAAAGTAAGTGCAGGACAGGTGTTTGTGGCGACCCTGGGAGCCAGTGACTATACCTACGCGGAAGTCACACGCACGCAGAGCGTTCCGGACTGGATTGCCTCGCATGTCCGTGCCCTGGCGTTTTTCGGCGGTGTCCCGGACATCATCGTTCCTGACAACCTCAAGGCTGGCGTGCACCACGCCAGCCGCTACGAACCTGAGCTGAACCGCACCTATCAGGAGTTTGCCCAGCACTACGATGTCGCGATCATTCCGACCCGGGTTCGTAAGCCCAAAGACAAGGCCCTGGTCGAAGTGCATGTGCAAATCGTGGAACGCCGGATTCTGGCGCCCCTTCGTGATCGGGTGTTGTTCAGCGTGTCGGAAGCGAATGCACTGATCTGGGCGCTGGTCGAGGCACTGAATCAGCAACCGTTTCAGAAACGACCCGGCAGTCGGCGCAGTGAGTTCGAAGCCCTGGATCGCCCCCTACTCCGCCCTTTACCCATCCAACCGTTCGAAATTGCGGAGTGGAAGCAGGCTGTGGTGGGGCTGGATTACCACGTCGTCGTCCTGGGGCACGCCTATAGCGTGCCCCACCTGCACGCCAGGACGCGGGTGGATGTTCGCCTGACTCCGCAGCTCATCGAAATCTACCGGGCAGGACAGCGGATCGCCGTGCACCACCGGGTGTCAGAGGAGCACGGCAGGACGATGCGGCACACGACATTGGCGGAACATATGCCGACCCATCATCGGCAGCTCGCTGCTCTGAACGCGGATGCCTTGATCCAGCAAGCCCAAGCCATTGGTGAACAGACCGCCGCGCTGGTCTGCGCCATTTTCGATGGTGAACAGCATCCTGAACAGCAAAAACGCACGGTGTTGGGCATTCTCCGGTTGCACCGTGAATATGGCGCGCGGCTTCCAGCCGCGCGCCGCCGTGCCCTGTTTTTGCAGGCCCACAGCCTGCAGAGCGTCCGTTCCATCCTGAAGCACCGCCTGGACGAGGCCGAACTGCCCGCGGCCTCTGAGGTGCTGCCCGTGGCGGTTCACAGCAATCTCCGTGGCCCGCAGTACTTCGCCGATCTCGACGAACCCGACACGGACCGCGTGTTGAATTGAGGTTTTGATGCTCCTGCACCCTGTGATTCAACAACTCCGCACGCTCAAACTCGATGGCATGGCCCTGGCGCTTCAGGAACAGCAGGAACAGGCCAGCATCCGCGAACTGAGCTTCGAAGAACGCTTGACCCTCCTGTTGGAACGCGAGCGCGTGATTCGGGATACCAAAGGCATGCAGCGCCGCCTGTCGGCGGCGCGGCTGAAACAGAACGTCAGCATGGAGGAGGTGGATGTCAAACATCCACGTGGGCTCGACGCCAAACTGTTCAGGTCACTTCACAGCGGGCAATGGATCGCCGAAAAGAGAGGTGTCATCATCACCGGCCCGACGGGGGTCGGCAAGACGTTCATTGGGTGTGCCCTGGCACACCAGGCCTGCCGCCAGGGGTTTACCGCGCTGTACGCACAAACAGGACGACTGCTTGGGGACATGACGCTGGCCAAAGGCGACGGGCGGTACCTGAAGTTGCTCGCTCACCTGGCCAAGGTGCAGGTGCTGATTCTGGACGACTGGGGGCTGGATGTGCCGACGCCAGAAGGCAGAAGAATTCTCCTGGAGATTCTGGATGACCGCTATGAGCGGTCATCCACCATCATCACCAGTCAATTTCCGACGTCGGCCTGGCACGCCAATCTGGGTGATCCGACACTGGCGGACGCGATCTTGGATCGCGTCCTGCATCACGCCTACCGGATTGAATTGAAGGGAGAAAGTCTGCGGAAGAGGTCGCGTCACTTGACCCCATCAGCCGTCAGCCTTTCATAATGGACACAGCTCGTCTGCCGTGGGGGAGAGTGCCGGATAACCTCAGCATGAGGTGCCGGATAACTCCAGCGGCGACTGCCGGATTAGCCAGCATACGCATGGGGTTGAGTCCTGCCGAGTTCGACCAGCTGCTGATTGAACTGGAGCCCTTGTGGGAACGGAGTCATCACCGCTCCCTTGCCCGCGCCGGACGGGTCCGGCGCATCGGAGCGGGCAACACCTTCAAGCTCGACCTCAGCCAGCGACTGCTGGTCACGCTGCATCTATCTGCGACAGTACTTCACCATGCACGTTCTGGGCATCCTGTTCGATCTGGACGCGGCGAACATCTGCCGGAACATCCACGCCCTGCTGCCGGTCCTGGAGCAGGCGTTGCCTGCTCCCCTCCGTCCCCGGACGCTCCAGGCCGAGCCGGATAACGCTCCTGGAGGGGTGAGCAGGTAGAACCACAGGACAGCGTGGAGTGATGAGCAACGAGATCGGGAAGATGGAGTGGTCTGCAGCCAACTCCCTCTTCCCGACGCACTGATGATACGCCCCGATGCCCGTATTGGCCTGACTACACGATTGGCAAAAAATTGTACGCTAAGCGAAAAGCCTTCACTCAGTCGGTGTTTTTCGCTTAAGGGGAATGCGATGTCTCGAACTTACGTGACTCTCCTGCTGGGGAGTTCGCTCCTGCTCATCACGACGTCCTGTCAGGACCGGCGGTCACATCAATTGAAACGGCTGACAGCTGCAGAAGCCATTCAGGTGTGCCAGAACGGCCTGCAACAGATGCTGGAGAAGGACAGCGTGGAGTACGGGGCGATTCAAGCCAGTGTGCTGGGGCAACCCCAAGTCTCGGGGCAGGATTGGTCCATAGATTTTGCGTTGGTCCCAGGTCGCCCGAAACGATACATGCAGTGCGTCGCCAAATTCGGCGGGGGTGTCTCCATCACCCTCAAAAACGCACTCCAGTAATGGGCTTGACCTTTACCCAGTCGAGTTTTTTCTATCGTTCACCCGGTGACTGATGTCCATCACGGTGTTTTTGCTCAGATGAAGTTCCGCTGCGATCGCCCGATAGGACTTGCCCTCTCGTTTCAGCGCCATGACCCGAGTTTCGTAGCGGTCCGCTTTCACTCGCTGTCCTTTCTGGCGCCCGAACTTCACGCCTCGTTCCTGCGCCGCCGCGATTCCTGAACGGATGCGTTCCCGCAGGAGGTCGCGTTCAAACTCCGCCAGCGCGGACATCAAGGACGCGAACAGTTTGCCCTGGGGCGAACGGAGGTCGAACTGCAAGCCGGTCTGCGCCACGAGACTGACCCCGTACGTTTCCAACTCCTGCAGCGTGTGCAGGAGGTCGGTCGTCGACCGACCCCACCGGGTCAATTCCGTGACCAACACCGCTTCAATCCGGCGGTCACGCGCGAGTTGGATGACCTTCGTCCGCTCACTCCGTGCAGTGACCGTTCCGGAGGCCGTCTCCGTGAAGACGGCCACCACTTTGAATCCCCCTCGCTCGGCGAACGCCTGAAGGTCACGCGCCTGGCGCTCGCAGGATTGATCGCCAGTCGAGACCCGGCAGTACAGGGCGGCACTCCGCAGCTGTCCCATTTGAACCCTCCTCATTTCAGAGGTGAAAAACGTCGTGTCGGTCACGCGCAGAAGGTGTCCCACTGAAGGTATACCTTCAGTGGGACAATGCCCCCCAGTCGAATTCGCCCCGCGCTGCTCACCCCGGCCCAGCGCCTGCAATTCACCGCGTTCCCGGACCTCACGGAGCACCTGATCGCGCGGTACTACACCCTAACCGACGAGGAACTGACCTGGGTGCTGGACCGCCGGCGTGACGCCAACCGACTCGGCTTCGCGGTACAACTCACGGTGCTCAAGCACCTGGGACGGGGCCTGGACGTCGGTGAAATACCCCCTGAGGCCGTGCTGGCCTGTCTGGGCGAACAGCTGAACATCGATCCGGCCAAATTTGACGTGTATGCCCGCCGGGACGCCACCCGGCGGGAGCATTTCGGCGAACTCTGCGACCAGCTGGGGTACCGGGCACTGTCGGTCGACCTCAACCGGGCGCTGCGCGCCTGGTTGATCCCCATGGCGGTCGCGACCCCGCAACCCTTTGCCCTGATGAGCGCCCTGCTGGACGAACTCCGCCGCCGGAAGATTCTCGTGCCGAGAATCAGCGTCCTGGAGCGCATCGTGACCCAGGCCCGCACCCAGGCGGAGCAGGCCGTGCACCACCTCCTGGGAGAGATCGTCGCGGGGCACGAAGACGCGCTGGACGCGCTGCTGCAGGTTCCGCAGGATCATGCGATGGCGCCCTACACGCGCCTCAAACAGTGGCCCAGTCAGGCCAAACCCTCGAACTTCCTGAAGTTGATCGAGCGGCTTCACTTCGTCCGCCAGTTCCCCGTGAATGACGGGCGACTCGCAGCACTCCCGGAAAGTCGCCTGAGCGGGCTGGCGGCGGAAGGGAAACGGCTCAGTGCCGCGAGTCTGGCCGAATACGCGCCGGCCAAACGGCGAGCCGTGATCTTCGCGCGTCTGGTCGATGTGGCCCAGACCCTGACGGACGACCTGCTGGACATGCACGACCGGCTGATGCTGACGTACCTGCGGGAGAGCGAGCGGGCCAGCATGCAGGAATACCAGGCGAGTGGGCAGGCGCTCGTGGAGCGCCTGCAGACCTTCGAACAGGTCTGCGCCGCCCTGGTCCATGCGCGCACCGAACACCTCGATCCGTATCAGGCCGTCGAACGCGTGCTGCCGTGGGGCCAGCTGGTCGCCTCGGTGAATGACCATGACGCGGCACAACATCTGCGGCAACTGGATCCCCTGCAGCATCTGGCACGGTCGTTTCAGAGGGTCATACGGACTCCGGTTGAAAGGTTTGCAAAATCTTTCAACCCGAGCGGATGCGAGAACGAGCAAAGCGGGTTCCGGACGTGGAGCTGGCAATCCGGTGAAGTTCCGGATTGTCAGCGAAACAAACGGAATCCGTATCAGAACGTATGCCGGCCGTCTGCTGGAGGCGCTGGAGTTCCGGGCGACGCCGTCCGCGACGCCGCTCCTGCGGGCCATCGACGCGCTGAAAACGATGTACAGGGACGGGAAGCGAACGCTTCCCGACGCGGTCCCACTGCGATTTGTGCGGCCCAGATGGGCCGCCTTCGTGATGGACGACCGGAAGATCAACCGCCCGTACTACGAACTGTGCGTCCTGGACGAGCTGCGCCTGACGCTCCGAGCCGGAGACATCTGGGTGGATGGCAGTCGGAAGTACCGTGATCTGGAGGAGTACCTGCTGCCCCAGGACGTCTGGCAGGACAAACTGGCTGAACTGTCGCTGGGGTTGCCCGAGACCTTCGACGCCTACTGGCAGGAGCGAGGAGCACGGCTGCGCGAGACCCTGGAAGACGTCAGCACGGGCCTCTCCAGAAAGGAACTGGTTGACGTCTCTGCCACGCGGGGCCGAATCAAGGTCACACCACAGAAGAAACTGGTTCCACCGCAGGTGGAACCACTCGCCCGGCAGCTCGCGGCCCGCATCCCACGCGTCAAAATTACCGATCTCGTTCAGCAGGTGGCCGCCTGGACTGGCTGCGCGGACTGTTTCACGGATCTGCGCTCCGGCAGCACCGTGCAGAAGCGCCACCACCTGCTCACCGCCCTGCTGGCCGAGGGGCTCAACTTGGGCATGACCAAGATGGCCGAAGCCGTGACCGACCCCGACATCACCGCCCGGCGGCTGATGTACCTGGGGGACTGGTACCTGCGCGACGAGACCTATACAGCGGCGCTGGCCGAAGTAGTGAACTTCCAGAACACGCAGCCGCTGGCGGCCTACTGGGGCGACGGCACCACGTCCAGTTCCGACGGGCAACGGTTCCCCGTCGGTGGGCACGGTCGAAAATTCGGTCACCTGAACGCGAAATACGGGCGGGAACCTGGAATCCTCTTCTACACACACGTCTCGGATCAGTACGCACCGTTCCATACCAAAGCCATCACGGCCAACGTCCGGGATGCGCTGCTGTCGTCGGCGGACTAAAAATGACCAGTAGTGGCGGATAGGAATTGACCATGCCCCGGTTCAAGCCCCCCACGATCTGCGATTCACTACGAATCGGAGGTCGGCATGCTCGGAGGCGCACAGGTGCGGCACATCATTGAGCTCAAGGCGGCAGGTCAATCCATCAGCGGCATCGCCAAAACGCTGGACATCAGTCGAAACACCGTCAAGAAATACCTGCGTGAACCCGGCCTCCCTCAGCCGCGTCCCCGGAAACCGCGAGGCAGCAAACTGGCCCCCTTCACAGGGTTTTTGACCACGCGGATCGAGGCAGGCGTCCTCAACGCCGTGGTGTGATCTGTCAAGGGTTTGGTGGAGCCTCAGTTCAGGATGTAAGCCTGCTCCTCGAAGGCCGTCGGTGACTGATACCCCAACGACGAGTGACGACGGCGACGGTTATAGAACACTTCAATCCACTCGAACACCTCTGTCCGTGTCTGGGCACGGTCCCACTGCGCTTCGCCAAGCCCCATCTCCGTCTTCAATGTCGCAAAAAAGCTTTCCTGGACAGCGTTATCCCAGCATTCTCCTGCCTCGCTCATACTCTGAACGGCCTGCAATCTGTCCAGCGCCTGCTGGTACACATCGCTCGTATACTGGCTCCCTCGATCCGAATGATGCAGGAGTCCGCCTGGTGGGTTCCGACGAGCCACCGCCATCTCCAACGCCGCTGTGACCAGCGGCGTCTGAAGTCGCTCATTCAGCGCCCAGCCGACAATTTTCCTCGAGTACAGGTCCATGACCGTCGCCAGGTACAACCAGCCTTCACGGGTGGGGACATACGTGATGTCCGTGACCCACTTCYGATTCGGGCCGTCCGCAGTGAACACCCGATCAAGAATGTTTTCTGCGACTGGGCGCGAAGATTTCGCCTTCGTCGTCGTCCGGAACTTCCGCTTTCCACGCGCGACAAGCTGTGCTTGTCGCATGAGCCGCCTGATCCGCTGACGACTGACCTGCTCTCCCTGTGCCTTCAGGTCGGCTTGGATGCGCAGCGCCCCGTATGTTCCCCGGCTTTCCTCGAAGCTGGTCCTGATTTTCTCGATCAGCACGCGGTCTTTTGAGATCCTCTTGCTCTCCGGCCTTCCCCGCGCAGCGTAGTACCCGCTGATGCTCACGTCCAGAATCCGGCACATCAGCTCGACTGGAAACTCGTCGTGGTGCCGCTCGATGAACCTGAAGATCAGGGTTGCTTGGCGAAGAAGCGGCCAAGCCCCATACGGGTGCTGTTCTGGCCAAGACAGGCCAGCGCTTTTTTCAGGATATCCCGTTCCTGTCGTGCAATTTCCAGCTCCCGCTCCAGTTCCTTAAGGCGAGCCTCCTGTGGTGAAAGGGCGGGGATTCCCCGCCCGGTGAAGGCTGGGCGGCCGGAGGCCGTCTGGGTGTCCTGCTGCTGCTTCCACCGGACGACGTAGTGAGGGGGAACGCCGAGATCGCGGGCAATCTGGGCGCAACTCTTTCCGGTCGTGCGAACCAACCGGACGGCTTCTTGTTTGAACTCAGCGGTGAATTGCTGCTTGGGTACGGACATTCTGTCCTCCAGTGTGGATCACACTGAACTTACCCTCCACCAAACTCTATCCAGTTCAAACCGAGTTAACCCCATCCCAGTACCACATCATCTACGTGATGCCGCAACTGTCGATGTTCATGTACCTCGTGCTGTCCAGGGACCGCGCCAACCTCGCCATGGCCCGCTTCAAACTCAAGGTAATTGCCGGAACCATGACCCTCTGACCGCACATTCCAGAGGTGGACAGGACGCCCGTGCATATGTCTGAACCCCGCCGACCCGTCGAGATGCGCCGCACAGCGAGCACCTGAGACACGAAGCGGACAACGGTGTATCGCTGGAGACAAGAGCATGCCCTGGGGCCCACTGGACATCGCTCTGACCTCCTCGGTCACCCACCGCCGGGGGGGGCCGCTCCTTCAGCACTTGATCAACGGACGTAGAGTGGTTTTCAGGGCTGGACGACCTAA
>NZ_BCMS01000003.1:0-90000 GCF_001485435.1 Deinococcus grandis
CGCCAGGTCGTCAGCCGGGCGCTGGAGGTCCGGCCGCGCGGGGGGAGCTGCCCCGGCCGCCTTCCGCTGAAGCTGGTGGACACGCTCGGTCATGACGGGCACGCTAGCGCACAACTGACCGCGAGGTGAACTCATCTGCCGTCTATTGGCGTCGGTCTTGCTTCGGTGTCACGGGCTGCGTGGTATGCATGCAGCGATCTCAGAGGTCGAGCGAGACGTACCCCGGACCATGCCGGGCCGTCACCGCGTCGTGGAGTTCGGGCATCTCCTCCGGCCGGAGGGCCATGAGCGTCCGGCCCTGCGCATCGAACGCGGCGAGCGTGACGTCGAGCACCGGACGGCGGTGGCGGCCGTGAGTGGTCAGCCGCTCGTGCCGCACGACTCGCGTCGCGGTGGGGTACATGCGGCGCACGGCCGGGTAGAGGGACTCGTGCAGGGTGCCTTGCCGTGTCCGGGGCTTCCGTTTCGTGCGTGGTGTGGGGGCCATCAGTGCACCACGGCGCGGTGGACGTGCGCCGCCTGCACGGGGGTCACGGGCGGCACCGACCCGGTGAGGACCTGCGTCAGGGCCTGCACGCTCACGCCCCGCCGTTCGCACAGCGCCCGGACTTCCTCGGCGAGGATCGTCTCTGGGGGCAGCAGCGTGGGTGGGGGTGGTGCCGCGGCCATGAGGCGAGCCCCGAGGCTGCTGGCACGGGCCACGGTGACCACCTTCAGCTGCGCAGCCGTGAACGGCTTGCCCGCCTGGGCCGCCTCCCGGATCTCCCGCACGGCCCGCTCGGCGTGCACGCCCCGGAGTTTCGCGGCGCGCTCGGCGACACTCAGGCTCAGGGTGCGCGTCCCGATCAGGTCCAGGACGTCGCCCGGCAGACTGAGCAGGGACAGGCGGGCGCGGATGACTTGCACGGGAACGCCGGTGTTCGCGGCGATGCCCGCCTCAGTCAGGGTCTGCGTGAGCGTGCCGTACAGGCGGGCTTCCTCCACGGGGTTGGCACTGCGGTTGTGCACTCCGGCGACCACCAGGGCCCACTGCGCCTCGGTCAGTCCGGCGTACACGTCCGCCTGCACGTGCGTCCAGCCGATCGACCGGGCGGCCGCGACGCGGCGATTCCCATCCCGGATGCGGTACTCGCCGCTGGGCAGGGATTCCAGCACGATGGGTTGGAGTTGCCCGGTGCAGCGCAGCGCGCCCTTGAGGTGGTTGCTGGCGCCGTGCGTGTCCTCGGTGAGGTCGTCGAGGGGCACGGCGGTACTGAAGGGCGTGGGCACGGTCACGTTGAGCAGGGGTGGGGGGGCATCGGTCGGCATACGAATGTCATGGCCCCCGGGTGTCCGGGGGCCACCACTGCCGGAAGAGGTGGACCGCGCACCGTGCGTGGCCCGGCGTGAGCGGGAGCGGGTATCTCGCACTGGGCGTCCGGCGTGCGCCACCCCGGTCTGTTATTCCTGTGCGACGAAGACCGGGAGGCCGCTCTGTCCCGCCCGCTTCTCCCGGTCGGCCTGGACGGTGGGGTCGGGGTGCTGGATGACGGTGAGGGCCGTGATGGGCACGACCATGAACACGCCGAGCGCGTAGTCCGGGGCAGGGGAGAGGGGTGCCTTGACGGGGTAGGTGCCGTCCGCCAGTCGGCGCTGGCCGGGCCCGGCGTTCGGCGCGACGTGCCAGCCCAGACCGATGCAGCCCTCCTGCGCCGTGTGCCCCTTCCCGCATGGGCAGGCGAAGCCGTCGGGGGTGGCCAGCGTGCTCGCGTTCGTGACGACGGCCCGGGGGTGCAGGAGGTACAGGCAACTCTGGGCGGTGAGATCCCCCAGGGGCGCGGTGCGACTGACCTTTCGACTGACGCCTTTGCGGCGCGCTTCCTCGATGAAGTCCGCCATCTCCGGGTAGGAGTCCGCACCCACCCAGTCCAGGACATGCGTGACACCGTGCTCGTCCGTGAAGGTGCTGATACCGATGGCACTGACGCCCATCTCAACCGGGTCGACCTCAAGGGGCAGGTCCATCAGGCGGTCCTCGATGGGCGAGCCGCCCTTCATCAGGCCGCACTCCAGGTACAGTTCCCCGGCGGTGCGTCCACTGCCGCACAGTCGGCGACCTCCAGCTGCTTGAATGCCGTTCATGCGGGCGAGGTGGCCCCCGGGGTCGGGGGCCAGGGCTTCAGTCGTCCGTTTCGGGGATCGCCTGCCAGTCGTACGCGTGGCGAGGGTACGTGTCCAGGTGGGCGATGGCCGCCGCGAGAAACGCACCTCGGCAGTCGAGGGGAACGCACGTCCGGAACTCGAAGTGGAAACCCTGGAAGGTGATGGTGCCCTCTGGCGTGGCGTCGATGCTGAGGCGTGGCCAGACACCCTGCGCCGTGGCATCTCGTGGGTGCATCTCGGTCCACATCAGGCCGAACTGCTCGGCCAGCGCCTCTATCGCGTCGTCATAACTCTCGCGCAGGCGGTCCAGCTGCGCACTCAGTGTTTCGTCCCCGGTCATGCAGACGAGGTGGCCCCCGAGGGAGGGGGCCAGCACTCCAAGGGCAGGCTGCCGAATCACCCAGCGCGTCACGAGGGTCGTGCCACGAGCCGGATGGTCTGGTCGGTAGGGCGACCCAGCAGCTCGCCGTGCATCCAGATCCAACGCACCTCGCCCGGGCTCCCCGCGTCCGCTTCGAGCAGAGCCCGGATGTCTGAGGGGAAGGTCCGGCGCGTCAGCAGTTCACTGGACGTGCCCCGAGAGGGAGGTGGACGTGCAGAAGGGGGGAGAGGAGCTGGGCGCGCCCGAACGATGCGTGCCGCTCACCCCGGACGTCCCACGCCTGAGTGGGGGTGAGCACGAAGGGTGTGCTGCCTTCCGCCCGTTCGAATTGGCCGAGGTCCCAGGCACTCGTCCCGGCATACCCAGCAGCGCGGGCGGCTTGCAAGGCGGTCGTGACACTGGGGGCGTAGACCGCGCATTGCCAGGTGTTCGGGCCATCGGGACCATCGGCGACGAGATCGAATCGGCTGAGCATGGGAGGGACGTGGCCTGCGGGCGCAGGCCAGGACTGGAGCGGTGAGCGGGGGTCTCGCACTGGGCGTTCGGCGTGCGCCACCCCGGTCCCTTCCCCTTCCGCGTGATGGAGGAGTGGGGCGATCCAGAGGGTTTACGACTGTCGGTGGTGGATTGCCGCCTTCGCGCGCAGGCCGCTTGCGGACTGCGTGCAGCCACCCCCTGGCGCGTTCCGGGTCTGGCGTTGCCGGGCTGCGGTGGGCGCGCCGTGCGCCCGCCGCCGTCCCCGCCCATGCCCCGCCGAACACTGGAGTACTGGTGCAGCTCAGGGTTCGCCGGTCAAGTACGCACTGAGCGGGGTGAGCAGCGCGCCGCGGATGGGAGCGATCACGTCCTCCCAGTCGCGGGGCGTGGCGGCCGCCTGCAGCTGGTCGGTGAGGTCGTCGGCGGCCTGATCGGTTGGGGTGACGATGGTCACGCCGAGCACCTCGTACCCGCGTGGGGCTTGGTCGTGCAGGTGGATGATCCACACGGCCCAGCCCTTCTGGGCGGCGCGGCGGACATCGGCGGTGAACAGGCGGGCGGGGGCGCGGATGACCTGCCGGTCCTCGCGGGTCAGCAGGGCGAGGTCGAGGAAGCCGTTGCCGTCGGCGCGACCGAGGCGGTGCCCGTTGGGGGTGCAGTACTCGGCCGCTTCGAAGGCCGTTACCTCGAACGTGTCTTCAGGGGCGAGGGTCAGGGTGTACGGGTCCATGCCCGGCGCGTGGCTCCGGCCGTGCCGGGGCCAGATCTGTTCAGGCGGGGCGGGGGAGCGTCTGCGCGTAGCCGAGGATGGCCGCGCGGATGTGCTCAGCGTGGCAGGGTCTGGGTGTGCACCAGCACTGGAGGTGCACGGGTCCCTGCGTGGCGAGGGCGGCGAGTCGCAGCACGGCACGGCGTTGTGGGGTATCCGTCCGGCACTGCTCCCGCAGGACGTGCAGGTACAGCGCGGCTGCCTCTCCCTGCTCGAAGCCGAGGCGGTGCAGCGCCCGCTGTGCCTGCTCGCGTTCGGTGCCCGTGAGGTGCGCCGCGTGGATCAGGTGACTCGTCCACGCGGCGGCCTCACTCGTCCAGCGGCTCCGTCCGATGACGGGCAGGGGGTTGCCGAGGACGCTGCCCCGGCCTCGTCCGACGTACTCCGTGTGTCCAGTGTCGTGGGAATCGCCGAGGCGGCCGACGGTGATGATCATGACGCCAGTCTGGCCCCACGCGGGTGGGGCCAGGGCTGGTTCAGACGTACGGGGCGCGGCCGTGCGGCCAACCCTCACCCGTCTCCAGGGTGAGGGCCTGCGAGAGCAGGAGCACGGTACGGGTGGCCGCGTGTCCCGGGTCATACCAGCAGCCGTATGGGTACGGGTGATCGTGCCCGGTCGCGTCGAGCGCCGCGCGGGAGACGTAGAAGGCGAGCGTCTCCGGGTCAGTAATGCTGGGCGTGACGTTCAGGGTCCGCCAATCGAGCAGGCGTGCCTGCTTCTCGTTACTGCCCGGCCCGACCGGAACAGGGGCAGGGAGCAGGGTGTGCAGGAGGGGATTCCAGGTGTTCACGGTGGCGAACAGGACGCCGCTCGTGGGTTCGAACAGGTGGCCGCTGGCGAGGACCGTGTCATCCCGAGCACGCAGGGAGATCTCGTGTCCACCGTGCACGCAGAGGAACCAGTCACCGCTCGCGGCGGGAGACTGTTGGAGGAAACGCGTGGCGAGTGGGGGGCCGAGCAGAGGGGCAAGGCAGCGGTCCAGTTCCTCCGGGAGGAGGGCAGCCGCGTCCACGGTGACCCGGTCACCCTGGAGGGTGCCAAGGACGCGACCCGTCTCCGCGTCGAGGATCTGCCACGCGTCCTCCATGGCCCGGAGGGCGGCTTTCGCAGTGAGGCCGAGCAGGGTGAGGCAGGTCGTGGCGTGCAGGATGAGGTTGGGTGGGCTCATACGCGCGGCCTGGCCCGCGGTGCGCGGGCCACGACTGGCGGAGCAGGAATCAAGGGAGGGAGACGCGTGGCCCCCCCTCACCGGTCACGTCCGGCGTAACTGATTCAGGCGCGTGTTGGCGTGCTGCTCGTCCATCCACGTGGCGCGCCGACCGTCGGGGTGACGGCCGGTGGCCATGAGGCGCAGCAGGGCCTGCACCTCCTGCTCGCGGGCATCAGTCCGCGGCATTGGCCACCACCTGGGCGTTCAGGGTGACGACTTCCATCACGTCGAACGCACGTGCACCGACCGCCGTGTCTACCCGGTCGCGGCGGAGGATGCAGGTGAGGGTGAGTTCCGCCGCGGCGCGTCGGGCGCCCAGGGTGGGGGCGAGGGCGCGCCAGGCTTCGCAGTTGAAGTAATGCGTGTGCCCCTTCCGGTCACGCACGCCCACGCGCGCTTCAGTGACGCCGATGGGTTTACGCACAGGGTCGCGGGTGAGGAACGCGGCGAAGCGGAACTCGTTCACGGCCTGCAGGAGGAAGGGCGTGGACCCCTTGCGCGTGATCGGCCCGGCGTGGGGGGTGAGGGTCACGCCGAGCAGACTCACGGCACTGGCTTTCTGCCCGTCGCGGCCCTGGAAGACCTGTTGGGTGGCCATGCAGGTGACGCGCGCGACGCTGCCCTCAGCGGGCAGGGTGGCCAGTTTGCGGGGGCCGGTGAAGGTCACCGTGTGAATCCAGGTGACGCCCCGGTGCCCGTTGTCGGTGATCCCGGCGAGCTTCACGGTGGTCTGCGTGTCGGTGGTCGTGGCATTCAGAACGACGCCGGTCAGGGTGCCTTGCATGACGGCCGCGTGGCCCGCGGTGCGCGGGCCAGGACTGGACGGCAGGCGGTCCGGGCAGGGTGAATGCCGGGCCCTGTTCAGGTACGGATGATCACGCCCACCGGAGTCACCCGGGGCTCGGCGAGCTGGGCGTGATGCAAGGCGTCCTGGGCCAGGGTGCGAGCGGCGAGGCCCGCCCGGTAGTCGTCCGGGCAGGCGAGCGCCGTGCGTTGATGCTCCAGGGCCGCCTGCAGGAGGGAGCGGGCGAGCTGCTCATGCTCGCGGGGACTCATGGGGTACCGGACCATGCGGGGGTGCTCGCCTGGATGGTCGAGGACACGGTGAGAGACAGGAAGGCGAAGCCACCTGCCCAGCTGGTGACGATGACGGTGAGGGTGATCGCGCGGAGGTTCAGGCGTCGGTTCATGCAAGCCGCGTGGCCCGCGGTGCGCGGGCCAGGACTGTTAGAGGCGGCCGAGGTCGCGGACCTCATTCGGCACCGGACCGAGCGCGATGATGGCTGCCGTCAGCTCCGGCAGGGGGCGACCGGCGAGGCGGGTCACGTCCGCCGTGAGGTCCGCGATGGAGTACGAGAAGCGGCCGCCCGGGTGGTGGAAGAGGGACTCGAACACCGGGTCCTCCTGCCCTTCCCGGTACACGTCCAGGAAGTGGATGTTGAGAGGCGGATCGAAGCCCGCGTCGAACGAGAGGGTGGTGCCGTCGGGCAGTTGAGTGCTGGCGAGGACTTTCGACATGCGCCCGGCTGGGCCCGCGTGAGCGGGCCACCGCTGTGCTCCGGCTCCGTTTGAGTGCCCGCAACCCGGCCTGGGCTGCACGGTTCGACAGGCGCTGAGGCATGGGCCGGTGGCGCGAAGAGGCGGTGACTCACGACACACTCAGAAAAGTCAGATGTGATGCTGTAAAAAACGAATCACACCACAAAATCAATCACAATAGAATCCCCAATTTGAAACGATGCCGATGTAACGGTTTCCCCCTCACCACCAGGGAAAAAACGGCACTTCGACCGGGGGGTCCGAAACATCCCAGATGGGACGCTTATGTAACGCCCTTTTTCGACCAAATGAAACCCGCATCACACATGAAGATGCCTCATCAAACATGTGAAAAACGCCGCAGAAACAGCCTCCGACACATCAGAATTATCCCTGTTGGTCGCTTCACCACCACTTCGTCCTGCGCGGATCAATCCACCGCGCATATCGCGTACTCGCTGTGCGCGGTCATTCATGACCGACGTTGCGCGGCGTGTACACGGCGTGCCAAGTCATCGAGCGCGCCATGTACTAGGTGTACCAGGTCATTCGATGACCCGTTCAATGGCCCACTTGGCACACTGTGTACAAGGCGTGCTCAGTTATGAACAATCCATTGAGCACACCGTGTACTAGGTGTGCTGGCTCGTCAATGACCCACTAGGCAAAGCGTGAACTCAGTGTGCAAAGTCGGTCGTGTGCCACTTGACTTCTCCCGAGTGCTCACCGAACCCGTCACCCCCAGGGCATCTACGGTGCAGTCATGACTTCACTCAATCAGAACAGCTCATCTGATGACATGATCCTTACCAGCCTGACTCAGCACCTCCACTGTGACTGCCACGATGCGATCAACCTCGTCACCCCCAGGACAGCTACGGTGCAGTCATGACTTCACAAGATCAGAACAGCCCATCCGATTACGCCACCGTCGCCGAACTGGCCCAGCACCTCCGCCTCAGCCGTCGAGGTGCGCACAATCTCCTGAGTTCTTGCGCCTCCTACCTCGGCATCACCATCTATGCTGCCGATCGGAATCAGTTTCAAATTACGCGTGAGGACTTCCAACGAGTTGTCGAACTCGCTCAAGTGCTGCGTACTGTTGGATTGACCCTCCGACAGGTCGAGACGATTCGTTCGTGCACTGATCCCCGCCTGTGGGCACTGCTCGACCGCACTGAAACGCAGTCCCCGCAAGACTCCCTCAAGAAGAGGGAAGAGCTTGTCTCCCGTCTCGAAGTCAGCTTGACGGACTTTATCCAGAAGCAGGAGACCGTCATGAAGCAGCAGCTTGACCTCCTTCATCACGTCGTCAGTCTGCTGCCGGCTGCTCCAGCACCGACACCTACCCCGGTTCCCGCTGCTGTTCGCCGTGAGCCGCGCGAGTGACCGGACAGGCCGGTCCTCGCCGCCGCTGGACACGCCCGGCCCTCGTGCTGATCTTCGTCAGGTTCCCACTCTGGAGTGCTTCATTCTGGCGAACCACCACCCGCGCCATGGACGCCCGGAACGAGCGTGAGGCCTGCCTCGCCTTCATTCACGCCCGCCCCGGCTGGACTACCGCCACTGACCTCGAGCGGCGTCTCGACGATCTCCAACTCACCGCAGATGCAGAGTTCAGTCAGGACCTCCAGGTCGCTCAGGCACAGCTCGCGGCGCATGCTGCACCGGCCGGACACGTACGCCTGTACGGCCTCCCGGCTCACGCGACCCAGCACTGGTGGTTTGGTCGGGCACAGCTTCCCGGCCGGGCCTTCACGCTGCGGGCGCCGGACTTCCAGCGCGTGCCGGGCCTGAGTGTTCTCGTGCTGGATCTGCCGTGGAAGGGCGGTGTGTTCCTGCCGGTGGAACTGATGACCCCCTGCGGGACGTACCACCAGACCGTCACGTTGCTCCTCCGGACAGACGATGTGGGCAGTGTGCGGATCAGGACGCAGAAGGGCCGCGTGCAGGTCAGCGAGCAGGTGATTCCCGTCACCCGTCCGTGATGCGCCCCACACAAGAGAAGGGGGGGAAGCACTGGCTTCCCCCCCTCTTCCTGCCCTTCCTGTCACCCAGTCAAAGCCTGTTCGCGGTGCCCCCAGCGACTGCCCTGCGCCACGCTCACCTGCACGCCGGGCGGTAACCGGTCGTGGGCTACCTCGTCAAAACATTCCTCCAGGTTCTCGAAGATGACGTACTCCCCGCGGCCGCGCACGAGGATGCCGAGGGACGCGACGGGCGGCCCTGTGACGCCCTCCTCGTTCCGTTGAATGAGGGGCCAGAGGGTCCGTTCATCCTTCTCCTGGTACGCACTCCGGAGGCTACCGGCGTGCCAGGTCATGACTGCTCGCGCACCCCGAGACCGGGCGTACGCAATCGCGCGGGCATCCCCCGGGCTGCTGACCTCGTCCACCACCATCCACCGCGGCTGGAAGTTCTTCACCGTCTGATTGAGCTTCTCGAACTGCAAGGTCGGGTCCCCGATCGGCACGCGACTCACCCAGTCCGTGATCGGGTGAGGCTGAAAGCCGTCCCCCAGAATCTCATTCGAGGAGTCGTTCACGAACAGTCGCCCGGCCAGCCGCTCGCCCAGAATCCGGATGCAATCCCGCAGCAGCGCCGTCTTCCCACTCCCAGGAAGTCCCATGATCACCAGGCCATCCTGCGCGACCGACAGCCACTCCCGAAGCGGCTCAGCCAGACCCACGAAGGCCTTCGCCACGCGGACGGTCACGAGGCTCGTGTGCCCCATCGTGTCCAGTCGACCGAAGCGGTGCAGGGTGCCCTCCAGCCCCAGGCGTCCGTCCGCGCGCCACTGCCCCACGGAGTCCAGCACCTTCATGTCATCCAGGGTCAGTTCGATCGGGTAGATGACATGCGCGTGCTGGTACAGGACTTCCACGGGCCCGAACGCCTGCATGCGAATCTCCTCGACCTCCCGGATGCGGGACTCGACGAGCACCTGCACCCGGCCGGGCAACATGCGCAGCAGATGATCGAATTCACCGGCCGTGCTGACGTCGAACACCGGTTGTGGGGGCAGCGTGACCCGCCGTGTCACGCGGGCAATGCCTGGGATATCCGCGTGCATGGTCAGGCCTCGCCGATGGTGACGGTGCCCCGTTTGAGCTGCGAGCTGGACCGGGCCGTGAGGGTGAGCGCCACGATGCCGAGGCCCAGCATGCAGCCGGTCATGCCAGCGGCGAACCACCAGACGGCCCAGATCACGGTGGCGATGATGAGGAGGAGTTCGTAGCGGAAGGGAAGTGCGCTGAGTAGTCGGTCCATGATGGTTTCGTCCTCTGTGCCCCGTTTGTACTGACTGAGATTGCGGGCATGCAGGAGCACGAGCATGACCGAGAAAGCGCCGACGAACCCTGGAAGGCCCGCGAACATGGGCCAGAACAGCAGGCCGATGAACGTGACCCCGAGGAGGAGTTCGTAGCGGTACGTGATCCGTTGGAGCAGACGGTCAATGGTTGGTTCCATACCCCTCACCGTGCAGGACGTGGGGGTGACGGCCGTGTCGGCTGGTCGTACCGGAGCTTCAGCAGATCCACTCGCGGGGTAGGACCAGCCGCTGTGACCTGCGTCGCCCAGAGGTTCAACCGGGAGAGCGTGCCGGCATCCCTGGTGATCGCCACCGGTGCCGTGAGGTCGGCATCCAGTGCGGCACCCGAAGCCAGCCACGCCCCGTCCACGAGGATCCAGGGTGTCGTGATCGCCCCAGGGTAGAGGTACGTGTTGATGCCACTGGGCCCGTGCGAGACGTTCAGCAGGTACCCGCCGCGCTTCACGGTGGCCCGCTCAGTAATGAGGAACACGCGGGTGCCCCGGGCGGCCGTCACCTTCAGTGCAGCAGCAACGGCCTCGTTCATGACACGGGGGAGAACGGCGACCACCTCCCGTCGGGCACCCTGAATGGACTTGGCCACATCGGCAGCGCTCTGCGCCTCCACGGAGGACGCGCAGAGCATCAAGAGACAGAGAATTCGGCGCATGTCGCGAGCGTGACATGCGCCGGGGTGACGGCCGTACGGTCAGCGTGCGTCGGGTGATTGGCCCACGACACTGTTCACGAGCTCCGCCTTCGATTGCCGCTTCTGCTCCTTCCGGGACAGCCTGCCCTCCCCAGTCGGTTCAGCTTCTGCGGCCCGCGCCTGACGGACGGCGGCCGCCGTCGCAGCGAGTGATTGCACGGGGATCTGGTTGTGGTCCCGACTGCCGATCCGCTTCTGGGGGAACCGAAGGACGCCCTCACCCCTGAAGATCTCCCGCGTGCGGGTCATGGTGCAGAGCAGGGTCCCGTCGATCACCTGAGCGGCAGGCTCGGTCGGCGTGGTGGGGGGGTCGGTGCTCGCGCACTGGGCCTCATACGCCGCACGTTCGGGCGTACCGCTGATGCTCAGGGCATTATCCCGCAGCCACCGGTAGACCGCGTAGGCGTCCGGATAGTCCGCCAGATCGGCTTTCAGGTCCTCGGGGAGGGCGGCCTGTGCCTTCTTGGTCAGGCGGGCGTGAGAGGCCGTCCGGGTGCGCTCGAGGAGTCCACCAATCACCAGGCGCGTCACGGCATTCGTGCCATTGACAGGGTCCGCTTCCGCATCTACACGCACCGTGATCACCCGCTCTGGCAGTTGCAGTTCGATCTCGATGAGTTCAGTCATGCATGCCCGGAGCCACTGCACCACTTCAGTGACCGACAGATTGGCGGCACTCCCCGTCGCGCCCTGAGCTTGCGGTGCCGCTGACGCGGACGCAACACCCTGGGTGCTCTGCTGGGATGATGCACTGGTGGCATCTGAGAGCGCACCATCCTGAATGATCCGGGCCGTGTACGCCACCAGGCCGCCCGGGCAACGCGTGATGGTCTCCTGGTAGAACCCGTGCAGCAGGTTGGGCTTCGACCCTGGCTTGATGCCACTTCCCTCCACGGTCGCCATGGTCATCGGCGCGAGCTGCGTCCTGATCGGCTGGTGACCGTTCACGCGCACCACCGCTTCACCCAGCGTGAATTGAGAGAACTCCTCGTAGGAGAGCAGGTCTCGCTCGACGAGCTTGGCGGACACGGCATTGCTGCCCTCGTGCTCCAGAACGCGGATGGAGCGGCTACCCGTCACCCCGACTTCCGTGGCGGTCGTCTTGCCGATCAGGTCCCGGATCTTCTTCGCGTCATCCCCATTGATGCCGCGCGGGAACACGATCACGCGGGCCACCACGTTCGTCGTGATGGCCTTCCAGTACGCCTCTCCGTACACCAGTTGGCCCTGCGCGTCGTTCTGAATCCCAAGGTGGTGGGAGATGTTGTACGAGCGCAGCGTTCCCAGGGACCGCATCATGTAGTTGATCTTCCCGATGCTGGGCAGCTCGTCCATCATGTACGCCAGGTGCACCCGGAGACGGCCACCCTGCTCCGCCGCCACGCGCATCGCCGCTGCATCCAGCAGGCGTTTGTAGAGTCGGAAGAGCACCTCGCCTGAGCCGTCCATCATGTTCTTCTGGTTGATACCCACCATCACCAGGGACGGCTGACGGAAGCATTCCTCCAGTTGCGTGGTCTCGGTCGGAAGGCCACTCGTCGCCCGGACGACATCCTGGTTGAAGAACACTTTGAGGGCACTGATGATGCCGTTCTTCGTCTCGGCGAAGTTGCTCTCGCCCGCGTCTCGATACCCGGTGAGGATCGCTTTCGCCTGCTCGTCCCTGGCCGTCTCGACCCATTCCATGAGGCGGTCGTCGGGCAGCATGGCGTGTTCCAGGACGTGACCCATGTGGGCCTGGTCACCCATCTCCGTGCGAAGGAGCCACATCAGCGCGGCGATCATGAAGCGCTTCTTGTCGTTGTAGTGCTTCCCGCGCTCCTCCATGAACTCTGGAGGTGGGAACACGGCGTCCGCCACCTCCAGCGCGTCCGAGAAGGAGAAGACGCCCGCGATCAGGTTGACGCGCGCACCATACGGCTCGTACGGAGCGAGGAGGACCGTGCGCCGCTTCCGCGCATGCCAGTACCCGATCGTCTCGTAGAACCCGCTGTCCTTCTGCGGCCACTTCACGTCGAACACCACGCACGTGATGCCCAGGTGGGCGCCCAGGAAGATGTTCGGCTGGAAGAACGATGTCGTCTTGCCGCTCCGGATGCCGCCCCACACCAGGGTGTTCTGGCACCAGTCCTCCAGCGGGATGTACATGGGCGGCAGGTCCTTGGAATCGAACGTGCCGCCCACCTCGCCGCTCTTGAGGTACCCGAGGAATCCGATGAACGGGTCGTTCGTGGAGTCACTGCCGTACATGTACCGCTTCAGGGCCGCCTTGTTTTCCCAACGGGCAAGCCCTGGATCCTTCTGCGGGACCGCCTTGCGACTGGGGAAGAATTTCATCGTGAGGGGGATGGCGATGACGGGCAGCAGGAGGGCCAGCCAGTACCAGGCCATGCCCGCGGAGAACTGCGCGCTGAGCCAGGGGCCACACTTCTCGTCAGTTCCACAGGCGATCAGCAGGGCGGCCATGGCGTCCTCCTTCAACTGGCGGGCCTGCGCAAGGCCAGTGTGCTGGAAGATCAAGGCGGCCGACCGTTGACCGACGTCCAGGGCCTGCATGAGCAGGACGCCCACGGCGAGCATGGTGCTGCTCATGGCCGCAACGGCGACGGGACTCGGCGGGTTCGCCTGCGGCCGCTCCGGTTGAGAGGGCGTCACGGCGCGCTCCGGAGACGCCGCCAGATGGCCGGTACCGTCACGCTGACGGGAGGAGTGAGGTGGGTGATGCGGGGCTGTGCGGGTGACGTGGGGGTGTAGAGCGGGGAGACGCGAACGGCGCCTCCCCGAACTCTCCACGCCGTTTCAAGGGCGTGTGTCATGGTCAATCCTCTTTCTGGTCTGACGTCGAGGGCGGATTCGTCTGTCCGGCGCTGGCAGGGGTGACCTTGGGTGCCGGAGCGGGGGCTGGAGGGGCTGGAGGCGTGGGCGTGCTTGCCGGTGTCGCTGCAGCCGACTGCGGGTTCGGCGTGACTGGAGCAGCCTGGGGTGCAGGTGCAGGTGCAGGCGTCGGTGCCGGTGCAGGACGAGGTGCCGGTGCCGGAGTTGGCCGGGGTGCAGGAGCAGGAGACGCTGCTGTCGGTGCAGTCGGCGCCGTAGGCGTCTCTGCAGGCGTCGATGGGGCCGGGGCAGGAGCTGGACGCGGCGCGGGGGCGGGAGACACTGGTGTCGGTGCAGTCGGCGCAGCCGGAGCCGAGGGGGTCGCGGCAGGCGTCGGTGCGGGTGCAGGGGGAGTGTGACGAGGTGCAGGAGTCGGTGTCGGGGTCGCTGGAGCAGTCGGGGCCTGTGCTGGCGTTGGTGTGGGCGCAGCAGCAGGCGGGGGCGGGGTTTCGCTCGCTGGTGCAGCGGTCGGTCTCGCTTCCGGAGTCGAGGTAGGCGCTGACGGGGCCGATGGCGCCGGGGCCGGGGAAGCGGTCGGCGCTGCCGCAGGCGTGCTCGCCGCTGCCGATTCACGATTGGCCAGTCGTGCCTGGGAAATCTCATTCCGGGACGGCGCACGTGCGGGCGTGGGCGCAGGGGCTGGTGCGGGCGCAGGTGCGGGGCTCGGGCCCAGGGGACTCACGTCCACCCCCGGAATCGCACGCCCGCCACTGGACGCCGCAGACATGGCCCGTCTCGGCACGCCCCCAAGGACCACTGCGGGTCTCGGACCCTGCTCTGCCCGCTGCCGGTTCCGTTCTGCTTCCACATCCAGCGGATTCGGAGCGGGTGGGGGCGCCTGGTTCGGCGTTCCGGAGTACGCCGGTAGGTTCGTTCCTTCTCCCCGGAGCGACTGGCCGTCTTGCGTTGCCTGCCGTGGGGTCACGATGGCGGGTCCCGGACGGGCAGAACCTTCACTGCCGCCCTGGGCTCGCATGGCACTGATGGCCCGGCCGCTCGGGGGGCGGACGTCGTCGGCGTATGCGGTCGCGCCCCGGATGGCTGCCGCCCGGTCCGCCGTCGCGGTCGCCTCAGCCTCCGCAACGGTCACCCTGGGGTGCAGTTCTGCCGCGTCTGCATCACGCGGTCCGAACTGATTGGTACTGTCCGGCCCGCGCCTCGTCTCAACATCCTGGCGGATGGCGCGGATGTCATTCCGCACAGCCCGCGCAGGTCCAGCGACACCCGCTTCCCAGGCCTGGCCAGCCTTCTGCGCGTTGGCCGTTCCACCCCAGGCGGACGCCGCAACCTGCGCCCGAGCCGCCTGGAGGCTCTGACCGGCGGACGCACGCACGGCCTTGGCGCCCGTGCTGAAGGATTCCTGTGCCTGGGCACCCACGGCCGTAGCGACGCCACGCCCGCCCGCGACTGCAGCGCCCGCGCGTCCCTGACCATTCTCGCGGGCACTCCGGAAGGCTGCGTACCCCGCGCCAATCGGCGTGCTCATACTGGGTGCAGTGACCGCTTCAGGCGGAACATTGGGATTGGTGGCAGCCGCGCCCTGAGCGCCTTCCGTGACGGTTTCAGGAGGGACACTGCCGGATGCACTCACCGATCCACTGGGCACACCCGGTGCGGCACTCTCCCCACCAGAGGTGCTCCCTCCAGTGGAGGTCCCGCCACTTCGTTTGCCGAGCATGCCACCCACGGCTTTGGCCTGGACAGCTTTCATGAGCATTTCAGCGCCCATCATCTTCGCGGCGCCGCCCAGGACTTTCGTGAGCGCTCCAGTTTCCACGCCAGAGGACTCACCACCGCCAGAGATCCCGACCAGGGCAGCAAGACCACTCGGTACCCTACGGAGTGCAGATGACGCAATCGAGAGGCCCACGATCAACGCGGCGATCACCAAGATCATCCTGGTGAACATCTCTTTGAGGCTGCTCAAGTCGGATTGAATCGGGAGCATGACCTGCTCGTTGAGCTGGCACCCGATCTCCGTGAAGCTGCACCCCTGATCGATACTCCGCTGGTACTTTTGGAGATTCGCTGCGACCTCACTGTTCATCTTGGTCACCGTTGGCATGAGGCGAGCTGCGGGAATACCCAGGCCCACTGTGGTGACACTGGCCACGCTAATCGGCATGACGACGGCGACCAGCATGGCTGCGAGATATGAGCCACCAACGTAACCGACGGGCTGGAATCGGCCCAGCACCAGGAAAGCAATCGCAACTGGGAGGAGCAGGAGGGACAGTTGCAGGCTGAAGCCCACGGCGTACATGATCCCAGCGAAGATCGCGAACAGCCCGTACAGCAAGAGGAAGCCCACGTTGAACACCCAGCCGTTCCCGGAGAAGGCCTGGGTGATGCCGGCCTGATCCTTCTCCAGCTGCTGGGCGTACAGGCTGTTCACGAGGTTGGGATCCTTCAGGTCCCCCGAAATCTCACCGGCTTTGATCGCGTCCAGCTGCTTGCGGATCTCCGCTGCTTGAGAGCCACGTGCGACGAGCAGGGCGACATTCTTCCCGAGTTCCCGTGTTTGTTCCTGCACACTGGTGGGACCTTCTGTCAGTGCCCTGGTTCCCACGGCAGCTGACATGCTGTACAGGCTGACGAATCCTTCCATGGCACTGGCCTGAATGTCGGGCAGGAGGCCCTTGTTCTCCCGGGCGGGGGACACGAGCAGGCCGATCACGGCGGCGATCATGAAGGGCATGAGCGCCTTCTCCGGCGCCCCACCCATGACTGCGGCGAAAAGCTTCCAGAAGAAGAACGCGGCCGTCAGGGTCAGGCCGACGGTCGCCATGCCAGTCCAGAGGCCCCATCTCGCCCAGAGGTCGATGTTCTGAGCGAAGAGGCAGGGTGCGTTGGGGAGGAACGCACTCAGGGTCACGTCAGCGGTCGACGCGACGGCTGCGGTGGGGCACTCGACGGGGGTGCCTGCGGCGTGCGCCACCCCGGCGAGCAGGACCAGCAGGGGCAGCGCACGACTCACTTGCTGCCGCCCATCAGGCTGCGGATGTCACTGCGCCGTTCATCACTCGGACTGAGCGTCTGCCCGATGCTGTCGGCGAGCATGTCCGTGCGTTTGATCATGGACTTGTACTCTTCCTCCTGGCGGCGCGTGGTCTCCTCGATGAGCTGCCGGTTCCGGGCGGTCCGCTCCCGCTCCTGCTGCTGGAAGTGACTGAGCAGCTGGTCGTTCTGCTCGTTCGTGATGGTCTGGTTCTGGCTGATCGTGGCGAGCTGCTGACTGAGGGCATCGAATCCACCCGCGTTGACGTTCAGTTGCTCGATGGCCATGGTGCCCAGGATCTTCAGGGCGCCCTCGGCACTCAGGGTCGCCTGGAGGTTCGCGGCCTGCCCGGGCGCGCGGCGCGCGGCGTCCGCGGCCACCTGACTGGTGCGGGTCACGAGCTTCATCGAGTCTCGCTGACTGGCCGCCATTTCCCCCGCCTGCCGGATGCGGGTGCGGAGGCCTTTCAGTTCCTCCTCCCGCTGCACGAGGGCGCGGTACCTCGGCATGTCCCGCTGGGACTGGGCCTGGCTGATCTGTGAGCGCACGTCCGCGATCTGCTGGTCTGCTGACGACAGGATGCGCGCGACGCTACCTCGTGGGTCGTTCGGGTCGATGGTGCGGGCGTTCCCATTCAGGGAACTCAGGCCGCCGAACTGCCCGACCAGGCTGTTGATGCTGTTCACGCGATCGGAGAAGTTGCTGTTACTGAACATCTGCCGGACCGTGTTCCGGGCCTCGTTGATCTGCTTGACGTACGCCATCCCGCGGTTCCCGGCGTCGATGATGGGCATGATGGTCGTCTTCATGTCCATGTAGGTATTGACGATCGGTTTGAGCATCTGCGCGAACGGTCCGATGACGGGGACCATCGTGAGCAGATCAATGGCTTTGGAGAGCATGGCGATGGTGGAGTCGACGGTCATCATGACGTTGTTGGCGCCGTCGAGCGCCCCGCTGATGGGGTCGAGGATGTCGTCCTGGGCGAGTGCGGCGCTGGACATGAAAGCCGTGAGCGCCAGTGTTCGGGTCACTGCGGATCTATGCGGCATGCTGCTCCTCCTGCGCGATGTGAATGGCGGCCCGGGCTTCATCCCCGGCGTACAGTTCCGTCGCCACGTGGGCCCGGTACTCTGCTTCCTGCTTGTCACTGGTGCTCATCCAGTACGCCTCGCGGGACAGCCACAGCTGTCCGACATCGCCGTCCAGATGCCCGTTCCCGCCGTTCTGGAGGATGAGTGCCTCCCGGAACCGGTTCGCTTCGCCGCCCAGCGAGGCGTACAGGGCCCGCATGGACGCATTCAGATCGAAGAGTGCCGCGACATCTTCTCGCTCGGACGGCTGGCTCGCCAGCAAGATGCGAGTGTTCGCGTTGTTGACGACGTCCTTATACGCTTTCGCAGTTTCGATGTTCTGCATGGCCAGGATGGGAATCATCCCGAGGGAACGGCCCGTCATGAACAGGCGGTTGGTGAGCTGGACGAGGCCAGGAAGCTCCTTTGCGACCCCTGCTTCCTCCATGACGATGACCTTCCGGCCTTCCATGTTCATGCTCCGATTCCAGACGAGTTCGTTGGTCAGCAGCGTCCCGATGGTCAGGAGTTGGGGGTGGTCGATCATGCCGCTGATATCGAGGTACAGGTACCGGGACTGAACGTTCACGGTGGTGGGACCGTCCAGCAGCGTCCCGATGGGCGTTTCGCGCGTGTACGCCCGGAGTTCGTTGGCGACGTCACTCACCTCACGGCGCAGCTCCGGGTCGGACAGGACGGGCTTGTCCCCCACGATGTTCAGACGCGAAATGATGTCCGCGAAGTCCGTCAGGGTCCCTTCGCCCGTGTAGCGGTCCACGACGTCCCCACCCCGATCTATCGGCCGGGAGAACCGTCGGTAGAACACCTGGATGGCCTCGTGCAGGATGCTGACGCGCCGCCCACTCAGGTCGTTGATGCGCAGGGCGCGCATCAATTCCAGCAAGTACGAGATTTTTTCAGCAGTGACCGTGTCGTCCTCATTACGAAGATCGAACGGATTGATGCGGACCCGCTCGCCGGAGGGGAGCCGGGCGTTGGGTTTGATGCTGACGATGGCATCTGCGGCACCAAGTGCCATGAAGAGTGGGAGGTAGTCCCGTTTCGGGTCGACGACCGTCAAGGATGCCTGATGTCGGTGCACCAGCCCGGCAGCGAGCATGGAGACCAGGACGCTCTTCCCCCCACCACTGCTGCCCGCCACCACCACGCCCGCGTTGCGGATACCCGGCGCGACTGGCGAGATCGAGAACACGTTGCCCCGTCGGCCTCGCAGGGGCAGCACGCCTTCACGCGTTCCCGACCATGGACCAGCCTGCGGCATGCAATCGACCGCGTTCCGGTAGTACGCCGCCACCTGATACGCGCTGCGCTTCCCGCTGAAGGGCGCATTCTGCAGGTACAGGTGAATGCCGTCCGCGTGCGACGCGATGCGGGGCATGCAGCCCCCGACCGAACTGAAGGCCGCGAGTGTCCGTTCACGCCGTTCGTCCAGTTCTTCCTGAGAGCGAGCGAAAATGATGGCGTGCATGCTCATTTCCGTGAGTACCTGCCCCATCTCCAGGGCCTGCACCAGGGCCGTCCCTTCCGAGATGCGCGTGTACACTTCGCGCCCGGCTTTCATGGAGGGATCACTGGCAGCTGTTTCCTGCTTGTCCAGTGACTCGTTGATCTGCGCGCGGACTTTCGGGGCGTCCACGACCAGGTACTCGACCATGAACGTGGAGTGCGTGCCGCCCAGGGCCTGGATGATTTCTTCCGTGGCACCGACGTGCGTGCTCCGGGTCGGCTTGAGGAACGACACGATGCCCACCCGGGTGTGGCCCACGGTGAAGCAGGCGTCATGGTCCAGGTCGATGCCGCTGCACGCGACCTGGGCTCGCATGGTCGCCACGAAGGGACGTGGCGCCTTGGGATTGTTCTTGAGCTTCTGGCCGACGCGGTAAGCGGCCAGGTCACCGGCGTCGAGATCCCGTTGATAGACGGGTTTCTCCGCGCTGGCCATATCCGGGTTGAAGTAATCGATGATGCGGGCCCAGACGTCGTCACTGGACATGGGGCTCGTGCGCATCCCGCCGAGGGTGAGCTGCCGGGCGAGGCGGCTCTGGAGCGTGGCGGCTTTGGAGACCAGGGCTTGCAGGTTGACGTCCTTGTACGGCGTCTTCTTGGGTCGGCCGGGCACGGTGAGGGTCACCGTGAAGTAGGCCGAGCTGTCGCTGACCCAGTGGCCACGCCGCATGCGTTCGAGGACCGCGTGATTCGCCTGGAGCATCCGCTCGACGGGGCTGCCATCCCGCTCGATGGGCGCGAGTTGTGCGAGGGCAGTCCGGGTGGCCGGGCGGTTGTCCAGATAGAAGCGCACCACGGCGCCGGCAGGCAGCGCCCCCTGAATCGCGGCCATGATGCGGTCCCGATTGGACACCCGGACGTCCGGTGTGGCCCGGGCCGCGGACAGGAGATCGACGTTCAGTCCGAACGTCATCTTGTTGTCGAGCGTGAAGACCGTGCCGTTCTCGAGGCCGTGGTACGTCAACTGCTGGGTGAGGTTACTTTGGTTCTCCGCCACTTTCAGGGCGTTGCCGACGTCGTGGTAGGGCATTCAGTCCACCTTGAAGGGAATGGGTTCCGGGTCCGGACGGGTGGCGAGGCCGCCCCGGAAGTAGACGGTGGCGACGTAATGCTCCAGGAACACGGGGGGGAGCTGCTGGAAGATGTAGCGGACGATGGGCACCGTCACGAACCGGAACGAGGCCCACGCGATGGCGCCCGAGACGACTGGGGCAAACCCCCAGTCGCCGAGGAGGAGCTGCATGAAGAAGTAAGGGAAGGCGGCCAGGACGACGGCGAGCATGAAATGCGTCACCTCGTCCAGGCCCGCCTTCGGGACCCCCTTCCGGTACTGTGGGAATGGAATCTCGTCCATAGCTCCGTCAGCAGACGATGCCGAACGACGCGCCCAGGGAGATCAGGGCGGGGATGATCACGACGGCGCCGATGCCCCGGAAGAGGTAGACGTTGCCGCCGCGGCCGCCGAAGATCATCAGGATCGCGCCGATGATGAAGAACACGAGGGCGACCAGCGTGACCCACTTGCTCTGGGGGAGGATGTTCACGTACTTGCAGAACACCCCGGCTTTGTCGTCCATGTTCTTCTGGAAGGCTTCGGGAGTGGCCTGCGCGAAGCTGCTGGACGAGAAGGCCAGCGTGAGTAGGACCACGAGGCGCAGGTACAGGGCGTTCACGGCGTGCAGGGCGGAAACGGGGCGGACAGGGTTCTGAGTGTTCATGGGTGGACCTCCATCCCGCACCGTGAGGGACGTAGGGGTGACCGCCCACGCAGGGGAAGCACCCCCCCCTTCGGGGGTATTCCAGATGCGGGTGGAAATTCGGGGTGCATGTCGTCACCCCGAGGACAGGCACGCTGACGGCATGCCATATCACGCTGAACACCGCGCCGAGATCGAACGTCAACTCCATGCTCTGGACCCCGACCTGACGCTGGTCGAACCGGAGAGCCCCGAATTCTCGACCTTCCTCGGGCAGGTCTCCGCTCAGGACGCCACGCTGGCCCGGCGGATCAATGAGGCCGTGATCGACGAGCAGGCTGAGGAGGCCCGCGAGCTGTTCGGGAAGGCGAGTCAGAAGGGCAACGCCATGACGGTCCTGACCACGCAGTTCCAGCGAGCTCAGGGGAAAAGTGCACGAGGGAAGGGGCGGGTGCGTCCGGCCACGTTCGTCGTGGGCGCCGGAGGCCTGCTGCTTGCGGCCGTGCTGATCACGGCGGTGATGCCGGAGAAAAAGGCCGCCGCATCCAAGAATGAGGAAGCTGTGTCGGAGGCCGTCACCCCCACGGTCGCGGCCGCGCCGACCAGTAGCCTGCCGCAGAGCACGCAGGACACCCCCACACCTGTTGAGCCGATCACGCCGAGCAGCACGCCGGTGGCTGCACCGGAACCCATCTCGCCGACACCGGTCACCCCTACGCCTGCTGCGCCAGCACCAGTCGAGCCGGTCACGCCCGTGCAGAGTGCATACCCAGACGTGACGCCCATGCCAGTCACCTCTGCGCCGGTGCCCGTCACGTCGACGCGCCTCCCTGATCCGTACGGGGGTTCAGTTGCGGCCCCACAGCCGATCACGGCGGCGCCCGTGCCCGTGACGGCCAGGGCCACCCCCGTGACGGTCACCCCTACGTCTGCCTTCACCGGTACGACCCCTGCTGCGTCTGCGGCACCCGTCGAACGACAGGCCCTGATCTCGCAGCAACCTGCAGGGGCAGCCAGTCAGCCGGAGACTCGTCCCGCGGTCGTGGCGACGACGCCCGCGCCAGCGACCCCGCGTGCAGCCTTGACTTCCACGACGCCTGCGGCATCGGCTGCACCCCAGGCGACGGGACTGGTGTCTCGCGCGGCCACGGAACGGCCATCTGCCAACGCGACGGGCGGTCTCGTTTCCAGTGCTGCTGCCACGCCCGCGCAGTCGGGTGCCCTGGTCAGCGCCAACACTGCGACTTCGCAGGCCACCACGACGGGCGGCTTCGTGTCCACGAGTTCGGGGCGTACCGTGCAACCCGAACTCTCCACCCCGGCCACCCCTGCGTCTTCACCCGCCCCTACACCCTCCGCAGCTCCTCAGGTGGCCGGTGACGCCCGCAGTGTGGCCATGCCGGGGAGTGTGGTGGAAGCGACCCTGACGACACCGGTCGCCGTGTATCCCGGAGTCACGCATCCCGTCTGGGCACGCTCTGCTGACGGGGCGATGTGGCGGGGCACGGCTTCCCTCGATGACCGTGGACGGATCCTGCTGGCCTTCACGACGCTGCTCACGCAGACGGGCACGCAGGTACCTGTCACTGCTTATGTGGAGTCGTCGGACGGCCCTGGTATTGGCGGGCGTGTGCGGACCGCGTCACCGAATGCCGCCAGGACGGCGCTGAATGGGCTGCTCACTGGCGTTCAATCCTTCGTGCAGTCCCAGTCGGCCAAGTCAACGACGTACTCCGCGTCAGGCCTGGTCACGACGCAGGAGCGCCCGCAGAACTTCTGGCTCGCGCTGGGCGGCAACCTGGCTCAGGCGTTCGTCGTGCCGGACACCAAAGCGCAGGTCGTGCCCTTCGGACAGCTGCCCGCTGGTGAACCGCTCGCCATCCGAATCGACGTGAGCGTGAAGTGATTCAATCACCTCCCAGCCCTCGCCCCACGCCCATGGACCGGCTCGCTCAGGCGAACCGGAATCGGCAGGCGATCGAGGAGCTGCTCGCAGTTGACGACGTGCTGACCGACGCGATGCTGTCCAGGGTGGGGCTGGACGGCACGCGTTTCCCTGGGCTGACCCTGTCCGTGCAGCCCATGCGGAAGAGCTCCTGGACGGTGGACGTGACGTTTCGCGCGGCCTCAGAATCCAGGCTGCGGGACGCGCCGATCAGCTCCCTGTCCCACGCGGCAGGCACGGCGGCCATGCGGTGGCAGCTGGCCGCGAGTGCCGAGCAGTGGACGATTGACCGGGGCGGCCGTTTTCACCGACCGGACGCTGTCATGAAGGACGGGGAAGAGCTGATCGCCATGGAGTACGACGCGGGATACGACCGCCGCACGATCCGCCGCAAGGTGCGTCAGTTCGAACCGTACAGCAGACTGGTCTGGGCGACCCCCAGCGCGATCCGCTCCGCCCGGATGAAGGCGGACTACCCGCACGTAGAGGTCATCACGGTGGACTACTGGAGTGCCCAGACCTGAAGGTGACGCTGGTACTGGACCTGCCGCGCGTAGTTCTCCGGCCGGGTGACGACCAGAATGAGCGTGCTGGAGTGCAGTCGGAGGGTGCTGCGGTGCCGCCGGATGAGGGTGGCCACCCACTTCGTGCTGGGGGGGCCACTCGACACGCGGATGTAGAGCACGTGTTCCCGCCCGGCGGCATCCGTCAGGCGGAGTGACCGTGACCCGACGAGCGCGACGGTATACCCCCGCGCGACGGCCATGAGGGTCGCTTCGCGCAGCGCCACTTCATCCGTGGCCGTGCTGGCAGAGAGGGGTTTCGGGTTCGTGAGCTGGCACGCCGCCCGGCCAGCCGTACCCAGGATGACCACAGGGCCGAGGACGCCGTGCACGACCCGCAGGAGGTCCTGCTGGACCAGAGCGGCCACGTCCACGCGGCCATCGAGTTCTGCGAGTCGGCGGCTCCCGAGGGCCAGGTCGTGCAGGAGAGAGGAAACGTCCGCCAGAGCCTCGGCGGACGTTTCCCGGTTCAGGGGTTCACTCAACTGGCACCCAGGCGCTCGACCGTGACGGTCCGCATGACCTCGGCGGCCGCCTGCCCATCCACGCTGCTGCCCTGCCACTGGGCGTTGATGCTGGTGGGGGCAGTGGTCAGATCGACCTGACCGTACTTCGTTTCGCCTGGGTTGACGCGCACCACGGCGTCCGTCGCCCCCAGGCCTTGAACGCCGTTCAGAGTGAGGCGCCGTTCGTCGAACGTGACGGGGACGCTCCCTGAGTTGGTGATCCGGTAATAGACCCTGGTCTGCTGCCCGTTGGTCAGGGCGCGAAACTCGACGTCCGCTCGTGCTGGAAGGGACACGGGCACGGGCACAGGAGAGGCGGCGGGTTGTGGGGTGACCTGCGACGTGACTGTCCTGGTCGGCGTGGAGGTCGTCGCCGGGCTGGTCCGAGCTGTTGATGCGGGTAAGGAGGCTGCTGCGGGGGTACTGGCGGGTGTACGCGTGGTGGTCGGAGATGCTGGTGTAGCGACCGGCATGCTGGTCTGCGGGAGCGCGTTGGTGGGTGCAGCCTGGGTGGGGAAGCCGGGGATCTGCTGCTCGGGTTCCGGCGCCTGATCAGCGCGAACGATGATGTTCCGCACCCCGCCACCGCGGGACGGCGCGAGGCGCGCCTGGAAGAAGTACACGCTGTCAGCCGTCATCACCAGGATCGGGTACGAGCCGGTGCTGGCCGTCGCCCCGATCACCACCCGTTGACCGCGCTGGGAGAACTGCAGAACGCCCTCGCGGGACGTGATGACATCCACCACGTCATCGGGGAGATTGAGCACCCAGATCTCGCCCATGGCGATGTCGAGGATCCCGTACGCCTGCTTCAGATCACTGGCGCGGTACTCGCGGGTAATGCTGCCGCCCATGTACGTGTTCTGGGAGGTCTCCATTGGGGCTGCGGAGGCGAGGCCGAAGGCAAGTGATGCTCCCAGGATGACCATCTTCAGACGCGTTTTCATTTCTGCTCCTCAACGTTCACGGTGAGTGGGGTGGTGACGGTTTGTGTGCCATCGGACGTCGTGATCTGCAGGACGTACGCTCCGACGGTCTGGGTGGCCGCCGCGCTGATCGTGAAGCCGAGCGGGTCGGTGTCCCGCGTGACGCTCAGCGCGCCCGTGATGCCGGTGATCCGCACGTCGGTAGCGAGTTCTCCAGCGCGGTCCGGCGTGATGGAGACCCGGCGCTGCTGGCCGGGCTCCAACGTCAGGGCCGTGATGGGTTTGACGGTGTACGGCGTACGGGTCGTGGGGGTGACCGTCACGGCCAGGACGGCCGTACCGCTCCCGCCGGTGGCGGTGACAGCCAGCGGCACGCTGTAGGTTCCTGGGGCTGCCCCAGACTGCACGGCGACGGTCAGGGCGCCCGTGCTGGGCGTCACGGTCAATTCGGCTGGAACTTCGCGGGGGGTGATGTTCAGGCCCGTGACGGTCTCAGCGGTGCCACTGACTTTGCCGGTCACCTGGACGCGAGTAGAGCTGCCCGGCGGGAGAGTGACGGCACTGGGATTGAGGGTGACCTCGATGGTCTGAATGAACGGATTGCTGAAGGCCCCAGTGCCGCATGAAGACAGCAGGAGGGCGGCGGGCAACAGCACGGTGCTGAGTCGTCGCATGCCCCGAGTGTGTGGGACGTGGGGGTGACGAGTGGGGATCAACAGGAAACCCCCGAGACACAAGGTCAATCGGGGGCATCTTCTGCGGGTGAGCGCAGTTCGTGTGCAGGCCTGGGACGCAAGGTCAACCAGTAGGGCACTCGAAGTCAACGGGGTGATGCTGAGGGTTCAGGTGATGCTGAGAATGTGGATCACGTTCACAACCTGGACTGGCTGTTCCCGCTTGTAGGTGACGAGTGTGGACGTGTACTGGGTGTGCACGTCGGTGATGGCCGGTGCGGTCACGCCTTCTGGGACGTGGCGCTTACTCGTGACGGTTCCGGCAGTCATGATCTGACGGCTGGTGGTGGGCACGAGGCGGTGGTGCGTGGAGGTGACGGTCACGGTCTGTCCAGCGGTGGCGTGGAGCAGGGCCTGACCGAGTGATCCGGCGGTGCTGACTTCGCCGATCTGGGGGTGTCCATCGGTGAGGCGGACGGTTTTGGGGACGCCGGCGATGGTGATCTCGAAGGTGCGGCCAATGTTGCTGTCCACGTCACCCGGTTCCACGTCGAGCAGGTCGCGTTCGAGTTGACTGATCGCGGCGTCTGTTTCGAACATGCGGGTGCGGGCTTCATCGTAGGCGGCACTTTCACGTAGGTCCCCGTCTTCGATCGCGCTGCCCATCAGTTCGGAGATGGTCTCTCGTTCCTGTCGGAGGGCGCTCAGGCGGGTGAGCATGTCGGCGTATGCAGCGACGGAGACCACACGTTTCTTCGCCGTGGTGGTCCGGCCGGGGCGCCGTTTCTGGGGGGTGGGTTCCGGGACGGTCCGCTGAGGAGGGGTGGGCGTGTACGGCTTCCACTTCTCGACGGGCGCGATCTTCCGGACGCGGAAGGCGGGTTGGCCCTCGCTGTGGAGGTAGACGCGGTGGGTGTCATCCACGCCGTCCATCTGATCGAGCGCAGCCAGGACGCGGGTGCGCAGGTACGTGTCACTGATGGTTTCGGCGAGGGCCCGGGCGTCGCGGGGTGAGGCGTCCCAGGGGATGAGCAGGCCTTCGACGTCGAGGACCTCGGTCAGGAGGCTCTCGCTGAGGACCTGATACTCACTGTGCGCGAATTGGGTGGCTTCCAGTGCGCCCGCTTCACCCCTGGAGAGGACGGTTTCCGCGTTGAACACGCGGTCCACTTCCATCCATGAGCGGGAGAGACGAACCAGGGCGCTTTCGGCGCGTAGATCGATGTCCACGCCTTCACGTGTGTGTACGGTCAAGGGGTCAATGAAGTCGCGTTCCGTCACGGCCACGCGGTCGCCGGACTTCACGCCAGCGAACGGCATGCCTTCGGTGATCGCGGTGCGTTGGTGGCGCGCCATGACCCCAGCCTTCACGAGGGCGAAGAACGCCTCGTACAGGGCGGGGTATTGCTGCTTGGTGCCCATCAGGACGCCGGCCAGGGGCGCCGTGATCGTCACGTCATCGCCGCGTTTGCGGGCAGCGGCACGCTGGGCGGCCACACTGGCCTGCTTGTCCACGCAGCGTTCGAGGAAGTCGGGGTCGATGGTCCGGCGAAGGAAATCGGCGACGTTCCGCTTGGGGGCGTGGGGGGCGAGCTGGGCCAGATCAAGTCGGTCATTCATGGGTGCTCCAGGGGAGCGGTGGGGGGATCTCTCCCCACCGCAATGGGGAAAGAACGTTAGAAGGGGACCACAACCACGTCCCTGTCCGTCTCGGCGGGGCAAGCCCACCAGGCGTCAGCCCACCACGCGAGTGGGTTCTGCAGGGCCAGGTGATCGTCCAGGATGTTGTCCTGATCGACCAGGGCGAGGAGTGCACGGCCCAGGTTCAGGTCGGTGCCGCTCTCTTCGAGGGCTTCGGCGCAGTTCGTGAGCGTTTCGCTGACGCGATGCGCCGCCAGGTACCGGGTCCGGATGTCCTTGGCGTGATCCAGAGCGGCGATCCATTCCGCTTCTGGGGCGATGTCCGCAGCAGCTTCAGCAGCAGCGAGTTCGCCTTCCAGGCGGAGGAGGGTCAGTCGGGCGTCGCGCGCCCGGGCGTCGGCGCTCTGAGCGCAGGCTTCGAGCGCGAGTTGCATGGGCCGGACGTAGCGGGTGCCACCCTGAACCCGGACGCGCTGGGCGCGGCGGGTCGTGATGGGCACATGGGCGAGCTGGTCGAGCGCGTCTTCCGCGTGCTTGATCCGCACGCCGGCTTTCACGCAGGCGGCCACGAAGGTCCGGTCGGCCTTACCCTGACGATCCAGCTTCCGGCCGTAGAGAACGGCGGCCGCCAGGTTGAACCGGAAGAGGAGGGTGGGGTTGGCCCGGTGCAGGGCACCGGCGACGGCTTCGTCGTCCTTGGATGCACGCTGGAGGGGGGTGCCGATCAGTGCCGTCAGGAGGGCGGAGCCCAGCTGGGACGGACGGGAGACGGCGGTCTTGCCTCGCAGGGCTGCCTGCACGCCGCGCAGCGCTTCACGGACATCATCCATGGGCGCGTTCAGGGGCGTACCGGTCAGCGTGAGCGCGAGACGTGCCGCCGCAATGGCGTCATGTCCCTGGCCGGGGATTCCGGCCTGCTCGCAGAACTGAGCGAAGCGGTCCCGCACTTGACGTTCCTGCTGCCGCTTCCGGTGGACGGGGAGGATCTCCCGAACGGGAAGGCGGGTGAGGACCGCGCCGTGGATGGGGCCGAACCGCTGGTAGGCGCGCAGGGCGCGGATCTGGTCCAGCTGGTGGAGCGGGGCTTCGTAGCGCTGGGGCGCCACGGGTTCAGCGGTGAGGATGTCCGCGAGGCGCTGGTCGCCGTCTTCGCCGGTGACGGCGTCGAGGCGGTGCGCTTTGGCGTTCCGATTCACCCAGAATTCCGTGACGGTGGCCAGGGCGCGGGCCTGCCGCATCGTCGACTCGCTCAGTTTCGGGCGGGCCAGGATGGCGCGGGCATTCGCTCGCACAGCGCGGGCGATCCACGCGGGAGTCAGGGGCAGCACGCTGGTGCGGGCTTCCGGGAGGGTTGTCGTGGGGGTGGTCTTCCCGTTGACACCGGCGGCCAGGAAGGCCGCGGTGACGCGGCGCAGACCGCCTTTTTTCACGATGAGGTTCTTGCGCCCTTTCGGGAGGTGACTCGCTGGGCGGGGTGTCTTGGCCAGGCGGACCCACTCGTCGAAGAGGGCGCCGTCGTTGCCGACCGTGGCGAGGAGCCTGGAGCGCCCGGAGGCGATCGCAGCGGGTGCGCCACTGGCACGCTTGTCGTCGACCAGACGTTCGGCCGCCATGGGCATCTCTGCGGGCAGTTTGTACTGCACCCAGGCCAGCCAGCGGAAGCCGTTCTGATTGGGGTTCCAACCGGTCCGGCGGATTTTCCCATCGGCGGTTTCGGTGACTCGCGGCAGCAGCTTGTTCAGCTGGTGCAGGGCGCCGTCATACGCTTCGAGCAGCCCGCCGAAACGGGTGCTGTACTCGTACGCGACTTCCAGGAGGAGCGGGCCAGCGTTGCGCGCGAGCTGATCGCGGGCGAAGTTCTGCTGGTCAGCGGTTCCCGAGGTCGCCATGTCGGTGAGGTGTAACGTCTCGGCGTCCGTGAGCCGGACGTAGTCGTTTTTCACCTTCCGCAGGGTTTCGAGGAACACGTCCTCCCCGAGCACGTTCGGGACGGCACGTACGGTTTGGTGGCGCTTCTCGCTCCAGATTTCACGTTTCATGGTCATGGGAGGCTCCTGGTGGAGGTCCGGACCGAAGCTGCAGCGCCGTGCCCCGTATGGGACCCCGGCACGCAGTTCGTGCCGGGAAGGATCGGGTGGACGGGGCTTAACGGGGCAGCAGCTGCTGGAGTTCCTTGGTGGGCACGATGACCCGGTAACCGACCCCACTGGTGGGGCGGAAGTTGACGACACTGGTGTCGCCATGCGTGAGGATGATCAGACGCACGGACCCGCTCACGGGAACGGTCCTGGACTGCATGCGGTCCCAGCGCGCTTCGCGTTGAGCGTCCTTGATCGTGTCGATCAGGTCGCCGACGTGCAGCGTGACGGGCGCGAGGCCAGCGGCCTGCAGGCGGATGACCATGCGGCCATCCTTCAGGTTGTCCGTGCTGCGCTGAACGAGTGTCAGGCGGTTGCTGTGCTCTTCCCAGCCTTGCAGGGTGACGATCAGACCGCTGATGAGGAAAGCGGCGATAGTGGCCACGCCGAAACCGGCGGGCAGGTCGAGCAGGATGACGGCGGCCATCAGGGCGAGGGCGATGACGGCAACGGCGAACTGCTGACGGGTGATGATGAGCATGACGCACTCCTTGTGCCCACGGATGGGCGGTGAAGGCGGAGTGCGCCAGCAGTCAGTGTGTGGGCCCGGGAGGGCGCCAGCACACTGCTTGCTGACGCACTCCTGAGCGAAAAAAGAGAAATCCTGCCGGTCCCCGTGAAAGGGGTGCCCTCGTGGGGGCCGGCAGGATTTCGACAACGGGGGCGAAGTGACCTTCGCGGAGAAACTGAGATGACTGTAGCACCTTCTGCGCCGCGCTACAGCGGGAAATGCTGCATCCTTGCGTTGACACTCGGGCATCGACCACTGATTGGAGGCGGATACACTACTCAGGTGCACATCCGCGAGTACACCGAGGCCGATTGGCCCGCCGTCTGGTCAATCTTTCAGGACGTCGTAACCACCGGTGACACCTTTCCGTATGACCCTGCTTGGTCAGCCGATCAGGCGCACGCTGTCTGGGTTCAGCCACCCCCGTACCACACTGTCGTCGCCTGTGAAGGTGCTGAAATCCTGGGCACCGCGCATATGGGGCGAAACCGTCCTAGTCCAGGAGCGCACGTCGCCACGGCAAGCTTTATGGTGGCTGGGGAGGCGCGCGGACAGGGCGTCGGGCGCGCACTGAGCGAGTACGCGCTGACCTGGGCTCGTGAGCAGGGGTTCGCTGCCATGCAGTTCAATGCGGTCGTAGAATCCAACACTGCCGCGGTGCGGCTGTATCAGACCCTTGGCTTTCAGGTGATTGGGACTGTGCCTCAGGCGTTCAAGCATCCGAGGCTCGGGCTCGTCGGCCTGCACGTCATGCACTGCTTCCTTTGACGGCGAAGCCCCATCTATTGGGTGTGGCGTCCCTCGACAATTTCCGTGCGGTTTCCCCAGGGATCGGAGCAGTAAAGCCGCCGTAAGGGCAGACGGGTGTCCAGGCTACAGACAACCCCGAACTGCTCAGCGCGAACAAGTACCGCATCCAAGTCGTTGCAGAACAGACAGACGTGTCCCTTCTCACTGGGTACGAACGCCGCTGTCACGCCGGTATGGATCTGCCGGCCATCGGGCAGTGCGAACCACACGCCTCCATTCCCCCGCAAGGCCTCGGGCTTTTGCAGCTCTTCCAGTCCCAGGAAAGCACCGAAGAACGCGCGAGCATCTTCCTCATGTCCGCGAGGGGCGTTCACTTGCACGTGGTCTAGACCCAGAATCATGTGTCAACGCTAGACGTGATCAGAGCGTGCAGGCGGTACTCCTTCAGGGACATCGCTGCTGAATGCAGAACCGTTTCTGCCGTTGCCTCTGCATGAGAAAATCCCCGAGACGCAAGGTCAATCGGGGATCATCCAGCCGGATAGGGCTGTTGTTGTACGGTTCGAGGACGCAAGGTCAACTCGGCGCGTACAGCATCTCAACGGGGTGACTCAGAAAGGCAGGTCCTCGTCGGGCGGGAAGTGATCATCCAGTCCCTGATCGATGTCGAGTCCTCCCGAGTGGGTGGGGGCGGGGCGCGTCGGGGCCGGGCTGCTGGAGCGGGAGGCTCCGGCGGCGACAGGCTGACGTGCGGGGGCGGGCGCGGCACTGCGGGTCGGCGTGCTGCCCTGCGTGGTGGTGCCACGGGCGAGCGCTTCGACACGGGACGCTTCCACCTTGGTGGTGTTGCGCTTGTTGCCGTCGCGGTCCGTCCAGGCTTCGTTGGTGAGGCGTCCCTGCACGAGCACGGGATCCCCTTTGCGGAGGTCCTTCATGCGTTCAGCAAGTTCGCGCCAGAGCGTGACGTCGATCCAGTGGGTTTTCTCCTGCTTCTGACCCTGACGGTCGTTCCAGGTCTCATTCACGGCCAGGCCGAGTCCGAGCACGGCGTCGCCGGCGGGGGTGTAGCGGAGTTCGGGGTCACGGGTGACGTTGCCGATCAGGATGACTTCGTTCATGCCGCCACTCATCCGCACACCGCCTCCGGCGTCCTGAATGAGTTCCGGCGAGTACCCGAGCTGCTCCATGCGCTGGGCTTTGACGCGGACCATGCTGCGCTTGCCGCCTTCCGGTGCGTCCCACTGGCTGTACTCCACGCTGCCTTCGACCATCACGGCATCGCCTGCCTTGAGGTTGCGTTCGGCCTGCCATTCGGCGGGTTTGCCGAGGATGGACACGCGGTGGTACCAGGGGAGCTTGCGGGGCTGGCCGTCACTGCCGATGATGTGATCTTCACCGGCGATGGTGGCCTCGAACACGGCGGTGCCGCTGGGGGTGTAGCGCAGTTCAGCTTCGCGAGCGAGAACGCCGATCAGGAAAACGTGATTCATGCCTCGTGCCATGGTGTGCTCCTTGCCTCCAGTGCGGAGGACTTCAGGTCCGGGGGCTGTCCGCCCTCCGGTGAGAAGGGGGGATCAGCTGGGCGGGTGAAGTCGAGTGCGGTCGGGGGAGCCCGGCACGCTTTGGACGGTGCCGGGCCGCTCGAGGCGACCCACAAGGGTTACTGGTGGTTCAGGCGGGCCTGAACGGCGGGGAAGAGGTGGAGTCGGTCGGTGCGGATGGGTTCGCCCAGGGCGAGGCTGGTGCCTTGCTCCTGTGCTCTCACAGCCGCTCTGAGACTCCTGGGGCAGGCCCCGAATTGGAACTTGGACGTGCCGCCGACGGTGTATTCGAGTACGAACATGAGGCCTCCTTCCGGAGGCTGCAGCGGGGCCCGGAGGCCGCATCAGCAGCCTCCGGGCAAAGCAAAACCCCACCGTGCACGTGCGTGCAATCCCAAACGGGAACGGTGGGGTTTTGACAACGGGGGCAGGGGGTGAACCCTGCAGGATTTCGTGCTGCCATTGTTGGCAGAGTCCAGCCCCCGCGTCAAGTGCTCCTCCCGTACCGCACCCGCCGGGCGCGGAGGAAGGTATCCAGGGAACCAGGCATAGCCTCACGGCGCTCATGTGCGATGTAGGCCGCGCGAGCGGTCTTCGGGGCCGCGTCATGGCCGATCAAGCGCAGGTACCGGATGGTGTCCTCGATGGGCCGTCCAGTGGCCGCCCACTCGCGCGCGACAAGGTGCGCCGCCCGCGCTTGATCTTCGGGTGGGAGTTGGGTGTACACGTCCTCCAGGGCCTGGGTTGCGGTCTGTGGCGTCGGCCGGGCATCTGTGCTGCTGTACCCCCACGGCTCACCGCGTGGTGCGGCGTACGCGGTGCGCATGCTCGCGCGGTACTCGTCCAGGGTGTACGGCGCGCCCCGCCCATCCGGGTGCTGATGGCCGACGTGGCTGACGTACGTCTGGCCGACCTGGAGCACTTCCGCGTGGCTGTACCCGTTGTTGTACAGCGCCCACGCAAGGTGATACCCCGTGTCGTTCCGGCCGCCGAGCGTCCCGTCCTGAACTTTCTGGAGGGCCCAGTCCAGGATGCGGCCGCTGGGGTATCGGTCGTCGCCGCGGGGGAGAGGACCGGTCATCGGTGGTGGCGCCGGGAGTGGCGGCACCAGGCGGAGCGCTTCGCGCAGGGTCAGGGGCAAGTCGTCGAGCGTGTCGAGGTCCGCCGGGTCCCGGAGGTACACATAAGGCCCCTTGCGGGTCACGGTCGGCGGCAGGATGGCATTCCCGCCGTCGCCCCGGACGTCGACGCAGTCGGGCGCGCCGTGGGTGGACTTCCCGACCAGATTCCCGACGCGCCACTCGGGTGCCCGCAAGTGCCAGTGATAGCCGCCGCCCGTGCGGACGTGCGGCCGGATACCCAGCGAGTGGGCGTACGCGCGGCCCTCGTCACCGTCGAAGTCAATGACGATCCGGCCACTGATGCGGCCGGTCACGAGTGCCATCCCGACGTTCTGCGTGTTGGCGAACCACGCCGTGACGGTTTCTGCGGAGGGGGCGGCAGTCTGGAGGGGCTTCCAGCTGGCCCGGAGACGGGCGTGGTTCTCCGGGTCAGGACGGTGGTAGCCCGTGCGGATCAACAGGGCACTGTGTGGATCCTTGTCCCGGTCATTGCCTGCGTGCACGGGGAGGATAGAGCACCCCCGTGCCAGGCACGCGAGGGCTTCATCAAGCAGCGCTGCCATCGTTCACTTCGACCTGGGGTTCAGTGCTCGGCTGGCTCTCGTCCACAGGTTGCTGGGGACCTTCTGCACCTTTCTTCGGGGTCACGGCTGCGGGTTTTCCGGGTTGACGCTCTTGCGCGGCCGCTTTGGGGGTACGGTCCGGGCGGGGCTGAGAGCGAGCCTCAATGATGGCCGCCAGGAGGGACGCGTCAATGTGCACCGCAATGTTCGCCGGGATGGGCGTGTTGCTGGGCTTGAGGAGGGCCCGGATTTTGGTGCTCAGATCGCTCAGCCAGACCTGGGAGTTGGTGTCGAGCAGCATGAGGTAGTCCTGCTGCTCACCGGCGCTGGCCACGGGCACAGCGGGCAGCGTGCCATTGCGGACAGCTTCGTGGACGAGACGACCGAACAGGGGGCGCAGCGCTTCGGGGAACGTCAGGGCGGCTTGGCTGGAGAGGGTGGGGGTCATGCGGGGTGTACCTCGCTGAGGGTTCTGAGCAGGCGGGCCAGTTGCCGCGGGCTGGTCAGGCAGAGTTTCATGGGTTGCAGGAGTGCGTCCTCAAGGGTTTGAACCTTGTGTTGCAGGGCGGGGAGCTCGTCGTTGTGCATCAGGGTGCCCAGCACGAGAAGGTGCCCGTTCTCCGTGCTGTGGGGGTACAGGCGTCTGGTGGTGAAGGGGACGACCGGGTGGTCTCGCAGAACGCCAGGGGTAGGCGGATACGTCGTGGGGTCGATGTAGGGCAGGCCGAGCATGGCAGCTCGCGCGTCCGCTTCTTCCTCCGGATTGGGCCGGTAGTTCTCCCAGGCAGACCTGGGCAGGAGCGCCGCCAGGGCAGCAGCGTCCTCCACGTCCCGCCAGTGCGCGCGCGCATCCGGGTAGACCAGCGTGAAGAGTTCCCGGAAGGTCGCGGGCGGGGCCAGATCAATGCGGAGCGTGGCCTGACCGCCCGGCACGAGTGGGTTGAAGTGGGCGCGGAGCGACGCGAAGTCCGTCACGCGGGCGAGCGGGTCAGGGCTGAGCAGGTGAATGGTGGTGAAGGCCCTGACACGTGGGAGGACCAGGTGGTCGAGGGCGAGGTGGAGGGGCAGCAGGCGGGCGTCGATCGGGCCAGCAGCGGCCGGGTGAGGGACAAACGTGCGGTTGCTGCGTTGGGCGAGCTGCGCCCAGACGGTGTCGGTCTGGGCGCCCAGGTGCCGGTGGAGGGCGTTGAGGACGCTGCCGCCATCCTTCAGTTCTGCCGCCGTGCTGGCCAGTACCGGGGCTGGAATCAGCCCCGTTCGCGCGTACTGGTCAAGGGTCTGCATGTCAGAGGATGTTGCCGTCTGCCCAGCAGGTGCTGGCCGCGAACCGGGCAAAGCGGTCAAAGAGTGGGTTGGGTGCACGGGCCGCCTGGATCTGCGTGCGGATGCGGAATGCCTCGCGGGCCAGGGAGCGCAGGCGGGTCCCACTGCGGCCCAGATCATGCGTGCCTTCCTGCTTGGCGAGATGATCGGCCTGTTCCCAGATTCGCCGCGCGCCGTCCGTGGAGTGGTGGACGTCGATGCGGCCGCCTCCTCCTCCGACCTGGAGGACCCATTCCATCATGTTGAGTTCCGCGTCGATCAGATCGTCGCCAGTGGACGCCGTGGCGTGGACAACGATGGTGCCGAGGCCGACCATGACGACGCCGGTATACACGCGTTCGTAGTCCGTGATGGCGGCGGTGTGGACGACGTAGGTGACGAGGGGACTGGGGGTGGGCATCTTGCCGTCTTTCATGAGCTTCATCAGGTCACGCCAGATGGGGGATTCCCGTTCGGGGCGCGCGAGGACGAAGCTCTTGCCGGATTTCGCCAGCGAGCGGGCGAGTTCGCCGTACTCGTCACTTTTATTGCGCAGGTCACGGATGGCGTTGGTGATTTCGGATTCGGTGGTGTGAATGCGAATGGTGCTGCGCGTGCGGCTGAGACGAGCGGCCTCGGTCAGGGCTTGCACGACCCAGTTGTCGTCCTGTGGTTGGGAGTGGTAGTTGCCGATCGTGGCGTCCAGGCGCGCGTCCTTGAGCACATGGACGTAGGTGAGGATGCCCGCGAACCGGGTGATGTAGATGTCGTCGAACTGACGGTATGAGCGCTTTGGAGGGGCTGGCTCGGCCGTCTGGCCCTGAGTGGGCAGCTGTGCCGTGGGCTGGGAAGCTGCGGGTGCCGGGGGCGGTGGCGTGAACGCGGGTTGCACCTGCGGTTCTACGACCCTCGGTTCCACGATCTGCGGTTCTACGACTGTCGGCTCCACGAACTGCGGTGCCACGAGCTGTCGCGCGGCGACCGGTTGGGCTGGGCGGGCCAGCACGGGGGTTGGACTTGGTATGGGTGAATCGCTCATAGGTGACCTCCAGCGGTGTGCCGCGTGTGGGTGGAGCAGGGCGGCCGGTTGCCCTCACGGGTGGACCGGTGCGCCGGGTGGCCCGCGGCGTTTGACCCTGCGGCTGCGGCGCACGCGGCCCGCGAGGGTGAGGCTGGTGAACCGGCGCGCGGGGTGCGGGGCGCACCGGCGCGCGGCGGGTGGCGGCAACCAGAGGCTCGGCGATCGGTGCGGTCACGGGCTGGGGTGCCGGCAGATCACGGAGGTACTCCAGCACAAGCAACGAGCCCGTGCGGAGGGCGGCGCAGCCGCGCTCGACCAACTGCTCGGCGGCCTGAAGGATGGTGGACCGGGCGAGCTTGAGCTCGGTCACCATGCGGGTGATGCTGTCCCGGCGCGCATTCAGATGTTTTACGTGGTTGAGGATGCGTTGCAGATCCTCGTCGTTGGCGTCAGGCGCAGGTTGCTCGGGCTGCATGACACTCAGGATCCGGGTGCGTTTGCCGTGCAGGCTGATCGTCACGATGGACTGCGGGCCATCCAGCAGCCAGGCCAAAAAGGCGGCGCTGATACCGAGGCGTTTGATGATGGGCAGCCGGACGCTGGGACCGTGGCGCTTGAGGTCCTCGGCGAGGAGGTGCAGGTGGTTGGTCCGGGCGGCGTTGATCTGGGCGGTGACGACGTAGTAGACGCCGGCCACGCAGGTGATGGTGCCATCGGCGAGGCCCTGGGTGAGTTGTGTCCGGACGTGGTCTTTGCAGATCGGCGCAGCCGCGCGCAGCTCCGTGAGGATTTGCATGGTGGTCATGCACATCCCGGTTGTGCTCAGGTGTTGGAGGACGCGGCTCATGCGCGCACCGTGTCAAATTAATTCTCTCCAAGTCTGATCGGGAGGGCGATACGTTTTTCGTTGTTTAGGACGGTGTTTTCGCCCAATCTCTCCAGTTTTAATTTTCTTATTTTTTACTCAGAATGAAATACTCAACAAAATTTTCTTAATCTTGTAGTCAGACTTGGAGATATTGAGAGTTTTGTGAGGTTTTGGGGGTAATATGAGTGAAATTTGGAGATAAGTATTATGAGAGTTGGAGATAAATACAGCCGTTTATGGCGAATTCCACTCATAATTCGGTCAGACTTGGAGAGATTGAGTGGTCCCATGTCTAGACAGATTTGATCACAGATGCCCGTTCACCCTGCTGAGAGGATGCCGTACCCATGCCAAACCGTCCACACATCCTCACCGACCTGCGTAATCCAGCGACCACCGTCGTCACCCTCGTGGCCGGCAACGGGTATGGCAAATCGACCCATCTGGTCGCCCTCAGTACCGATCCAGGGCACCTCTACATCCGGTTGAGCGATGCCGACCCTGACCCGATCAGCATCGCCCGGGTCATTGCTCGCGCACTCCCGTCCCACCCGGGCAATCAGCTCCCATACGAGCTCTCCCGGAGCACCGTGACTGAACGCGCGGCAGCGGCCGCCTTGCGGCACGACCTGAACCTGCACGCGCCCCTCACGCTCCTGCTCGACGACGCCGAAACGCTGAACAACGACGGCCGCCGCTTCTTCACCAACCTGCTTCCTCAACTCTCTGGCATCCGCTGGATCGTGGCCAGCACCACGCCAGAGGACTTCCCCACCCGCACCCTGCGCCTACGCAATGTGCCCACCCAACTGATCACAGACCGCGAACTTGCCCTGAGCACGGACGAGATGCGCAACATGGGCCTGACTGACGCGCAGATGGAATTAACGCAGGGTTGGCCCGCCGCCGTCTCGCTGATCACCCTGGGTGACGACCCCCGCGTGGTCGCCCAGGAGCTGCTCCTGACCGTGCCGGACACGATTATCCCGTCTCTCCGCCGCGCGAGCCTGCTGCCGACCTGGCGCACCCTTGATCCAGTCAACACGGCCTTGAACCTCACGGAAGGGTGGCTTGCGACGGCCCTGTCGTATGGCGTGCCCTGTACTCGCCTCGACAACGACGCGTGGGTGCCGCACCCCATCGTGCGGGAAGAGCTGCGCCTGCAACTGCGAGTCCTGCCGTCGGAGTACGCCAGCGCCCAACAGGCGATCGCTGGGGCACTCGAGACACACCAGCCTATGGCGGCCGTCGAAGCGTACCTGGCCAGCGGCGCCGGTACGGAGGCCCGGGCACTCCTCGAGCGGATGCTGCCGACCCTGCGGAGCGCAGAACAGCTGTCGGCGGCCCTCCCGCTCTTCCAGCGGGCCTCACCTGAACCTGGCTCACCCCTGCACGTCGCATACGCCCAGGCGTGCTTCGAAGCAGGCGCCCTGGTCCGCGGACTCAGCATGGCCGAACAAGCCCTTGGGGCCGGCGCCGACCCCGCCAGCACACACGCCTTGATCGGCCAATTCCGGTACCGCACCGGGAACTACGAGCTCGCCGTCCAGCACCTGCAGGCCGCTATCACGTCCTCCACCCAGGCGCCGCCCTACGCGCTCCTCGCGCAGCTCAGCCTGGTGTACGCGCAGCATGCCCAGCAGCTCACAGGGGACGCTGCTCGCGAGTACGCGCAGAAAGCGGACGAGGCCGCCTATACCGTCCTGGCGACCGGGGACCTGACAGAGGAGCTGGGCAGCGCCATGGTCCTGGCCCGTGTCGCCCGTACCCTGGCGTGCGCGGTCCTGGGTGCCCGCCAGGCGGGCCGTGAAAGTGCCCGTCTCGCCCGGGAGGCCGCTGAGGTCCTGACGCCCAGCCTGGACGTCCTGACGGCCCTGCACCAGCTGGCCCGGTACTGGGCGGATGACGGCGATCTGGATACCGCGGCCGAGCTCCTCGCCCTGGCCGTGTCCATGGATACGGCGCAGCGGGATACTGCGCTGCAGGTGGCGGTGACTCGGGCGCGCCTGTACCTGCGGCATGGTGATGCGGATTCCTGCGCGCACTACGCCACGCAGGCCGCGGCCATCGCGGAAGAGCTGCATCATCAGCCGGCGCTGCGCGAAGCGTTGATCCTGCTGGCTGCCACAGCCGTCCTGCCTGTCGGTGACGCGACGTCTATCCGCCTCCAGCGCCTGCGCGACCGTCTGGGTCATGAACGCGACGTCCACACGGCTCTGGCATACCTCGATCAGGCCTTCCTCAATCCCAATCGCCGAGTCACCGGCAGTCGGTTGGCGTTGCCCCTGGAACTCCGGGCACTGCTTTTGGTTGCCGCCCTCCGGTCGCAGACCCTCGACATCACGCTGTCCAGCGAACTGGACTTCCTGTACCGTCGGCTCGGCGCCGGTGTCATCAACAGTTACGGGCAGCTGTTGAAGGTGGCGATCCCCCCCCTGCTGCCGGGGATGAACCACCGGCAAACCCTGGAAGTAGCCATCCTCCGACCCATGCCGGAAATTCGCGTGAACGGGACAGTACTCGACTTGCAGCCCGTCCTGGTACTGCCCATGATCATCCTGGCTCAGCGCGGTGAACTGGCCGTCTCAGCCGCGCAGGACGTGTACGCCCCCGACTACCGCGGGAAGCCGGAACAGAATCACTACAAGCTGAAAACTGCGTTCAAGGCGGCCACGGGTCACACTGCGCCGCTCGGGTCCGAACGTGGCAGTCTGACCCTCTCCGGCTGGCACGTACGGAGTGATCTGAACGCGCTCAGCGAGTGTCCATTCCAGGATCTGCTGCGGCTGTACCGCGCCCCGGTGTACGCCCGACACGATCCGACACCAGCCCTGACGGATCTGCGGGATGAAGCCCGGCGGATCCTCGCGCAGCGGCTCGCGCAGTGGTCACGAGTCGACCCGGACGCCGCAGAGGCCGCCCGGGTCGAACTGTGCACGCGTGATCCGCTGCTGATCAGCCTGTCTCGTCCAGCGGGTGCGTTGGCACCGTGAACCCAGGCGGGGGAATGCGGAAACCCCGCTCAGCTGGAGGATACCGGTGCTGCTCTGGACCCTCCCACCACGCGGCCCGAATCGTGGCCTGGATTTCCTGTGCTTCATGGGCTGTCTGGGCCCGTGCGATCACCGTCCAGCGGCCGTAGTCCTCTGGGGTTGCATACGCCGTCTCGAACATCGTCCCGTCGTCGGCTTCCTCACAGGTGAAGTACGTGTACAGGTACACGTCCCCACGCAACATCAGGTCGGCAAACCCCACGACCCGTTCCGCTCGCTTCCAGTACCAGTCGGGAACGTATTCGACTGCGGCCACGGTCCGGTCGGGCATCAGCATGCGTGCCCGGCCGGGCGCGATAGGCCTGGGATCCAAGAATGTGAAAACGCGCCCTGCCATTTCGATCACCCCTATGCCGATGAAACTCTCCGGTATGACATCAAACCGCATTGCTGCCCTCCTGTTCTGGGCAACGGTCACTCATCTTACGATGGGCGGGGGAGCTGTGGCACAGCATGTGCCCGTTAGGTACGTGTCCCAGCCGTCTGGGTACGTGTTGCAGGGCATGCCCTTGGTACGCCAGACCTTCAACGCCTGTGGTCCTGCCAGTATCACGCAGGTCCTCGAGTACTACGGGATTCGGGTGACACAGGCGGCCGTCTCTGCTCAGACCCGCCCTACGTCCCGCTCGTATATGACCGCGCGCGCGATCGTCGATTACGCCCCACAGGTTGGGATGGAGGCGCGCCTGTTCCGTGGTGGCAGCGTTCAAACCGTTCGCTCGGCCATCCGGAATGGGCTGCCGCTGATCGTCCTGCAGACGCAGATGATCGCCGGGCGCAGCATCCCGCACTGGCGGGTTGCATCCGGATTCGACGACGCCCGCCGGCTGGTGTACCTCATGGATCCCCTGCTGGGGTACGTCACCATGCCCTACGCAGATTTCGAACGGGTCTGGGCGGATCATCAGGGCACCTTCGCGGTCCTGTACCCCCCCGCCCTGCGGGACGTGGTGCGCCGCGCCATCGGCTGAGGAGCGGATCATTGGTCCACCGTGACCGTGGCTGCGCGCCACCGTGCAGCCAGCCGGGGCACACCGACTGGCGCGAGACCCGTGCGGGCTCTGGCATCGCCCTGGATGTACAGCTGCGCGCTGACCCCGGTCGGTGCACCGATCAGCGATCCGAACAGGGTTAACGGGGCTGTCACGAGGAACTGATCCGTGATGACTGTCGCGTGGGTCCGCACGGTGCGAGTTGTCACGGTCACCCTGGAGGCCTGAATGGACAGTGCGTCCGTGGACAGGTCTGACGTGCAGGAGTCGACTGAGCAACTGGTCTGCGTGTACGTGAGGTTCCCGTCCACCTTCGCGGCCCCCGTCACGACGAGGCTGAGTGAGCGCGCCACGCTCGGCGCGTCAGGGTTGACGGGACGGATCACGACTTCCGACCCTGCGGGCGTGATGCCGATCGCGCCGTTCCACCCTGAAATGAGGGTGGCATTCCGCACGCTTCCTTCACGCAGGGAGCCATCTGTCGTCCCGAGGTACGTCGTGCAGGAGAAGAACGACACGCAGGCTCGGATGTACTGCTCACCACTCGCCAGGACACCGAGGTCGACGGTGCTGGCCACGATCGTGAGGCCTGACAGGCTGGGCGTGCTCATCCCGGCCGTCTCTCCCGCCTGACCCACGCTGAGGGTGCCGGTGAGTTCAGCCGGGTGGGCGGGCGTGGGGAGGATGGACATGACGTTGGTGCGGGTGTCGGCAAGCGTGACTTCAGCGGCGCCGACACAGCCAGCCGTGACGACCTGACAGTTGCTGGTGCTGAGGGTTCCACTGAGATCCACCGTACCCCGCAGCGTCAGGTGGCCATCGACGTGCGCGTCACCCTGGATGCGGACGCGCGAATCGAGCGTGGTGTCGCCGCCGCTCAGCAGGGCGTACGCACTGGCAGGGGGCGCACCATAGCGCGCATTGAGTGTGCCTCGGCGAATGGTGGGGCGGCTCGGCGGTCCGGCCACAAGGAGGAATTCAGCTTCCATGGCCCATAAGTTCGTGCCCGTGCTTTTCAACTGGAGGGTTGGAGCTGTCTGTCCTTCGGGTAGCCCCATACCGCACGCCGTGGAGGAGAAGTAGATTCGAATCTGGTTGCCGCTCCCGTCCACGTTCCGGGTGCACCACTCATCGACCTGGCGTTGCAATTGGCTCTTGAGGTCTTCAGTCGCATGTGAACTCGCGGCCGGAAGGGACCGGAGGAGTGCGCCTGAATTGGCTTCCAGGAGGCGCTGACTGTAGGTCAGGGTGTTCTGTTCCTGGATACGAATGAGGGTTCCCCGCGCGACCGCGCGTGCGGTCCGGTCACTGGTGTTGGCGGATTGCAGCATGGCGCCGCTGACGGCGGCCAGGATCACAAGGACGATCAGGACCCAGATGAGGGTAAAGCCTCTCGGTTGCATGCCGTCAGCGTGGCGTGCGTGGGGGTGGCGACACTCACGGCATGGCGTGCTGAGGTGCCGTCGGGCGTGGCGAGCTGGCCGGGTGCAGCGGGTAGTACGCGACGGGCCAGTTCTGGCTGGTCCGGTGTGTACAGGGTAAGAGATCACGCGGAACGGCCGCGAGGGCCAGGGCGAGGTGCCGGGCCTCCTGAGCGCCCCATTGGCCCTGGCTGACCGCCTGATAGTGGACGGTTGATCCGTCCGTGGCCCTGCCATCCGGCTGGATGCGCTGAGTGGTCTGCCAACCCAGTTGCCAGGACGTCGTCCTGGTGAGATAGGTGATACTCCGGAGCGCACCACGCTCCTCCATGGTCTGCTGTATGCCGGGTCGGGGCAGATCCAGGACGAGGACCACCTCACCGATCGCCGCTTCCGGGTGGGAGAGGTGGACGACAGTGGCGTTGTGATGCCCAGCCGGTACCTGTGCGTCCCACAGGATCGGGGTGGTGTGGGCACTCTGGCGGCGGCCGCGGATATCAGTGATCAGCAGCCGCACGTGGGGCGGCAGCATGATCGGCACTGGTGCGGCGTACAGACAGGCCTCCAGGCCATCCCAGTAACCATCCTGGGGAACGTGGAGTGGGTACTGCGCCTTCATGTATGCGGCACTGTGAGCATCGCAGTGCGCCGAGAGGTCGTGCTGGTTCAGGACCTGCTCTGCCGGGCCGTACCACACGCCCTGGGAAGTCAGGATGGGTTGAGAGAGACGGACCTGCGGTCGTCCGCCCGCGCGATCCACGACCCAGGCGAGACGGGCTGCATCGATGGTCTGTCGGAGCAGCTGCTCAGCCAACGGGGATGCCGTCGGAGAATCGCGCGTCATGAGGTCAGCCACGGCCGCACCGACGACAGCGCGATAGAGGAGGCCGTTGTGCAGGGTGCTGAGTGCGTACCGCTCCTGTAGATGCAGATTCAGGAGGGCGAGGTCCTGCTGGCCGGGTTTGGGCGAGAAGGCCGCACTGTTCGGTCGGAGTGTGAGCGTACCCGCAGCGATATCCATGGGGTCCACCGTCCCATGCCGGGGGGTGACGTGTGCAGGCGTTGAACGGGTGTCAGTTTTGAACTTTCTGATCCACGTATGAACTGAACTCGCAACTGATGGTTCACCACCGAGATATCACTCAAGCAGGAAGGGCCGGACTGGGTTCACTCAACTGCATTCGGCCTACGCCAGATCCCTGTTTCACCGCAGTTTGAGTTTGGCTGCCCGATATTGCACAAACGTAGCACTGCCTGGTAACACGGTGGCGTCATTGAAGACAGGATCGCTGTAGACGCGCAAGTCCAGATCTGCTGCTCCCGCGGGGGCCTGAGTCAGAGGCAAGGTCGCTGGGAATGCGGCGACGTTCGACCACTGCTCGTGTACTACCGCTCCCTGCCTGATCAGCCGTGCCGAGACCGTCGTAGCGGCTGGCAGAGTCCCATTGAGCTGCAGCGCTCGACCCTGCACGGAGCCCCTCACGCCCTGCACCAGGCTGGCCGTAGCGGGCACAATGCCGCCCGTACTGAAGGCTGCTGCGAGGGCTACGTCGGCGGCTCTCACCTCAATGGTGACCGGCCCGGTCACCGGCAACGTCGACGTGAAAGCACTCATGCTGCCCAACTGGAAGGGCGTGACCTGCAGAGGTTTCCCAATCACCTGGTCCCCCTTCTTCAGCGTGATGATCATCTTCTCGGGACCTTTTCCACCCGTGGTGCGTGCCCGAACCACAACGAACGGATGCAGGCCTGGCGCTGACGTGCCGGGCAGGAGTGTGCCCAGGCCGGGCATCACCTCCACACCGTGCGTCCGGACGTTCGCCTGGGCCTGCTTCACGCCCTCCTTTGCGGTGAGCGTCACGACCGTGCTGGTCGGCGTCAGACGCTTGACGATCAACGCGCCCCCGCTCACCTCGATCACGTCGGGGGCATTGCTGGTCACCGTAGCTGAGCGACTGTCCAGGATGGTCGTCAGGGGAATACGACGGCCGACTTCGAGACTCTCGGGCAGACGGATCGTGAGGGCGTGTGCGGTGCAGCTCAGGGCCAAAGCGGCCGCCAGGATATGCTTGTACATTCCTTGACCGTAGCGAACGTAGGGGTGACCGCAACGAGCAAGAAAAAAGGCCCCGCAGCGGGGCCTCGAAGCGCAACACGATTAGTAGAACATCATCGTCCAGCTGTGACCCCACCGGTTTGCGGCGGTGTTCGGTTCAGCGTACGCGTATCCAGCGCCCATAAACTTAGTCGATTCCCACATCAGGATTTTGCAGTGAGATGGGCTGGCCATCCAATCGCGCAGAGCGGCAGTCGCGTTGGGGCGCGTATATCCAGTTGCCAGCACTTCACCTGGCGTGATACCCACTGGAGCAAGTCCGTGATCGGCGTAAGCCCTGTTCAGGCGGTCGCCGCGTGTGGCTGCGTAGAAAAATGGCGATTCTGATTGAAGCTCAACATGCCCGTCGTAGCCAACCTCAGACAGGTAAGTGCTGTGCTTGCGTGCTGCGTAAGACAGCAGCCCATGGAAGGTAAGAGGCTGGAGGGTGTCCTTTTTGAAAGTGCCGTCCACACAGCTGCCTGCCGTGAAGTTCTGACCGTTGACTGTCCCCTTGGTACGCAGCTCATTGGTCAGGGTGAGCAGCTCGACTTCCTCAGCATTCGGACTGATTCGGACTGTACCGGTCACAGTCCCGTCCCCGCTCCCTACAGCAGCGCCGGTCGCTGGAATAAATACCGTTGTGGGAATAGGCGTAGGCGGAGTGGGTTCCGGGGTTGGAGTTGGCGTTGGGGTCAGGGGCGGCGGTGTGCTGGGTTCAGGAATCGTAGTGTTGGGTGGTGTTGGAGTCGTGGGCGTTGTTCCTCCACAGGAGGCAAGCAGAGCGCTCAGCACGATGAGGGATGCAGCAAGACGTTTCATGGTTGCTCCTAGTGGCGGACGTGGCGCCTGAGCGTGAGGGCAAGAAAGGGGAGGACCTGGCGGTACTCGCGTTTGGGCGTCGTGGGCCACTGGAGTGCCAGCCAAGTCCTCTCTCTTAAAGAGCAATACCGCGCGCCCTTGTCAAGCGGTTGTGGTGATCAGTGTTAAAAACCGCACGATCCGTCGCCGTGCCCGTCATAGAAGCACTGAGGTGGGCCGCCGCCACCACCGCCGCCACCGCCACCGCCACCGGAAGGAGGCGGTTCCGCAGGAGGTGGGGACGCAGGAGGTGGTTCGGTGGGTGGTGGGGATGCGGGAGGCGATGGAGGGTCACCAGGTAGTACTGGGGGAGGTGGTGTGCTGGGTGGATCACTTGGTTCGATAGCTTCTATGCCGTAGTTCAACGTGACGTATTGCGTTCCACCTGCCGGAAGGTTCGCAATGACGTTGGTTGTGGCGTACGTCAGCCAATTGCTGCCAGACACGACGTAGTTGCCTGCTGGAAGGCCCGAGAAGGTGACGGTCCCGCTACCTGACGTTTGCTTCGATGTCGCGCCGGTTGCCAGGTAGTAGTAGGTGATGTCGGCCATGCCCCCGGTAGGGAGGCCGATCACATTGATGACCAGCGTTCCGCCAGTCGGCGCGGTGTAGTTCACGGGGAGCGTGACGTTGCCGTTATTGGTGACGGTGATCGAGGAGGGGACGGTCGGTGTGTAGGTGACGCCGCTGATGGTGACGGCGGGTGCAGACACGCTGTACGTTCCCGCGGCGACGTCGACGGCCCTGCTGCCGTTCGAGACGCTGATGGTCTGTGCGTCCGGCCCGGTCAGGGTGATGGTGCCCTGGCCGCCGGTGGGGAGGCCAGTGACGTTGGCGGTGATGGTGCCCCGGGCTTCGCGGTACGTGGTGGCCATGTAGATCTGGCCCCAGGTGTTCAGGAGCGTGGCGGGTGACCCGCGGATTTCTGGGACGTACGTGCGGCCGCCCGCGCTGACCTGCCGTGCGGTCATGGCGTACGTGCCGCGCTGGACGGGCTGGTAGCTCTGGCTGGATGTGGGGCGCTGTCCGTTGACGGCGGCGTCCGGGCCGCTCAGGCTCACGTCGGGTGTGGCGCCGGTGGGGAGGCCGGAGATGGTGACGTTCAGGCGGCCTTCGTTCGGGGTGATGGCGGCCGATTCGGTGCATCCCAGCATGCGGCGGATCCTAGACACCTGGAGGGGGACAGCGGCTGCGCGATCAGCTCGGGGATCGACACTGACGGGAACGAGGCCGACGAGTGTGCCGGCGGCTACGCGGTTCGCAGGAGCGCCTGCTGGATCGCGGATGAGGCGGCCGGACGGGGTCTCCTCGTACAGGTACGAGAACGAGACGCCTTCACTGCTGCCCAGGCTGCTCGTGACGCCGTTGGTGGTGCGGCGGATGGTGCCGTCCTGGAGGGCCAGGGTGAGCGTGCGCGCCGGGTAGGCCACGACCGTGCCGGTGGTCGGTAGGCCCGGCTGGCAGTCGAGCGTGAATACGCCCGTGCTCGGCATGGCTGTCACGGTTGCGACCTTGCTGATGCCGGATGAGGTGACGAGCAGGACCTGACTGCCTACGGTGGCCCGCAGGCCGGGCACGTAGATGGTCGAGGCCGTGGCGAAGTCGCGCTGGAGGGGCACAGTAGTTGAAGCGCCTGTCGTGAACACGGCGGTGAGTGTGGAACTGGTGCCCGTGGCGAAGCCGGCGAAGCCCCCATCGTTGAATTGCTCGACGAGGATCTGGGTGACGGCACTCACGCGGGTCGTGGCGCGCACTGTTTGGGCCTGTTCGGCGGAGGCACTGGTCGCGCGAGGGAGGATGGCGGCGACGAAGCCCACGACCAGGACTGCGATCGTGACGGCAACCAGGACCTCGATGAGGGTGAAGCCGCGTGTGGGTGGGGGGGTGGATTTGATCATGATGACTCCTCAGGTGGTGTGACGGGGGCCGGACGGTGGCTGGGGGGACCAGTGATAAACGGTGGCACCCATCTGCGACGGGTGTGGGGGTGGGTCACGGGGTGCCGCCTGGGACAGTGACGACCTCGCTGATGGCGATACCGGGTCCTCGAATGGAAATCCGGACTCGGGGTGGGTTGCCGCCTTGGGGTACGACGTCACCGGTCAGGGCTGCGGAGAGATCGTTCCGTCGGCCCGCGCTCTGGGCGAGCAGGCGGAGTTCGTCCGAGGTAAGGGTGCGGGCCTGGGTGTACTGCGTGTTGCCACGCTGGGCAGCCTGAGCGGCGCCGTTCAGGGCATCGGCGGCGAAGTTCGTAAGTTGCCCGGTTGCAACGACTCGAGCGGATTGCGCGGCCACTGCGGCGAACGCGGTGAGCGCGAGGAGGAGGAGGAGTGTGCCGACCAGGGCTTCGACGAGGGTGAGCCCGGACGTTCTGTGCGCGTGATGCCGCATCAGCACATCCCTGCTGCACTGGTGCCGTACATGGTGAGGCTGTACCGGCTGCACGTTCCGTTGGGCAGCGTGAGCGTGACGGTGCCTGTCGTGGAGCCGCTGGGCTGGATGGTAATGGTGCCGGCCGTCTGTGCCGGGGCGAAGGAGACGCGTTCTGTGCCGTCGACGGTGGTCACGGTGAGCTCCCGGGCCGTCCCGGCGAGGGTGACGGCGGTGCGTTCGGCCATGGCCTGCCCGTGAGCACTTTCCAGGGCGGCCATGAACCGGCTCGGCAGGCCGTCCAGGGTGACGTCCTGGTTCTGCTTGGGCATGGCCGTGACGCCGATCGCGGTGAGGATGGCCGTGATGGCGATGACGACCAGGATCTCGGCCATGCTGAATCCGGCGCGGTTCACGGCGCACTCGCGGTGGAGCCGTCGGCGAGAGTAACGGTGACCCGGTACGTGCGTTGCGTCTCTGACACGGCGACGCAGGAGGTGCCGCGGGGGGCATCTGACCAGCCGTTTCCACCATTTGGGGTCGTCACGCCGTTCGCGGTGATGTCGCGCGCCGACGTGCAGGTCACGGTCCCCCAAGTGGCCGTGGTCAGCTGAGGGTTGCCTGCCAGTGTCGTGTTCAGGGCGAGGCGGACAGCCTGGGCGTGGAGGGTGGCGGCCCTGCGGTCGGTGTCGTTTATCGCGCCCGCGTAGCTGGGCAGCAGCAGGGCGGCGAGGACCGCGATGATGGCGATCACCACCAGTAACTCGATCAGTGTGAATCCTTGGCGCATACCTGCAGCGTGATGTGCGTGGGGGTGACGACACCGTTGCCCCCGTAGGGGGGGAGGGGGTATTCAGGGGACAACAGTGGAAACCCCCTGGGATCAATGCTTGGTCGAGTGTGTTGGCGGTTCTCGGTCTGGGCAACGGCGCACACGCGGGTCTGCACGGCCTGAGGCGGACCCTTGGTCATGGATAGGACTCTGCGGGCAACCCGTTGTACTAAATGACTGGTCCAGAACCGTGTGTGCGACGCGGTGGGCCTGTGCCATGAACGGCAGGGCGACCAACTCGACAACTGCGTGCCCTTTCTGGATGAAGTTTTCTTATGTTTTAAAAGCATTTAAAAATATAAGAAGATCTTCTTCTAGGCATTGCGGAAAATCTCGCCTCAGACGACAAAAAACAATTTTTTCACCCAAAGAGTCGGAGGTAATTCACCCAAAGAGTCGGTGGTGGATTTCGGCAATTCACTCAAAGAGTCGGAGGCAGGCAGTCCAGAACTCACCCAAAGAGTCGGAGGTAATTCACCCAAAGAGTCGGTGGTGGATTTCGGCAATTCACCCAAAGAGTCGGAGGCAGGCAGTCCAGAACTCACCCAAAGAGTCGGAGGTAATTCACCCAAAGAGTCGGTGGTGGATTTCGGCAATTCACCCAAAGAGTCGGAGGCAGGCAGTCCAGAACTCACCCAAAGAGTCGGAGGTGATTGAACGAAAAAGCGGAGGGATTTCCCTCCACTCCTGGTGTTCTATCAGCTGAGTAAACAGATCAGACAGCCTGCTCCCAACGATCAAGTTGTGCGGCCACTGACGATGGATCAAGGTCGGAAAGCTGCCGTGACAAGTCGAACGTCGTGATTCGGCCATCTTTGTAGAGTTCCCATAACCGGGGCTTGTACTGCCGGATGTTGGCTTCCTGCCAAGATCTAGACACGACTTTAAAGGTCATCTCGAAGGCAGCTTGGTTTGGTGTTGGCATGACGTCGTCAATGGGTAAAAGTTCCCGGATAGGTTGTCTGGCCGTGGGTTTTTCTGGCAAACCGGTGACGCTGTTGTACTTGCCTGGATTGATCAACATGTCGTGGAGTAGCCCTGGTCGGCTGCGAACTTTCCGGCTGTAGTCAGTCTGGAGCAGCCTCTCGAACTGCCCCAGGACTGTCCGGACATGCTCTGGTGTCAGTTCAGTGGCCAACTGAATGGCGCGCTGTTCTCCGAGGTGTGGCCGGAGTAGTTGTGCAACCTCTGGGTTGACCGGCTGCATTTCTTCTGCAGCGAACGTGTATGACACGGTTTTGGCATCACCTCGGCCACTATATTTGACCTCCGCTAAGTAGCCTGCGCTCTGCAAGGCTGCATGTGCAGGTTCCAGGGCCCGCTGAATTTTCTGAACGAAGTTGAGCTCTGGAAGATGATGCGTCAACCCAAGGTGATCGGCCCAGGCCACGAGCGGGAGTTCCATGTACAGCGGCGCTGGTCCACTTGTCGTTGAGGTGGTGCGGAGGAGCGACAGTGCTCGGTAGACGCTCCGCCCCATCGGCTGTTTGATCTGACCGAGAATGGCGCTGTTGAGCGGCCTAATGTACCCAATGCGAATGCTTCTCGTCAGTTCCGGATCCAGGCGGATAACCAGCTTCGTCATGCCTTGCCACTGACCCGGATTCTTGACGGTGGGATCAGTAACGTTCTCAACCCAGTGTTTGCTGACGATGGACAGTTTGATGCTGCGTGCGTGCTGTTTACCCTCATCAAGCCAGGCTTCGCTGATCTTGAGGGCGGTCCACTGGAGCCGCTCCAGAGATTCTTCAAGGCGCTGAAAGACACGCTCACAGTCCGGCAGACCGCTCAATCGAATGAGTTCGGTCGCGGTCAGTCGGATCTCGCCTCCAGGTTCAACATTCTGCAGTACGGCTCCCGTGATCAGGCCCATCAACACGTCATTGTCGAGACCGTGTGGGACCACGTGGCCGTTGGCTGCGGTGCATTCAATGGCAATTTCTCCAAACGCGTCCAACTGGAGTTTCTTCCGCCAGTGCTGCAGCTTGGTTCGATTTGTCGCCAGAATGACGTTCAACCGGGCTAGGTTCAACTCATCGTGATACTGCGCTTCACGAATTGGCTTCATGGGCAGCCCTTTGACCATGGAGCCATCATACGATTTGGGAGGAAGTCAACTTGGGCCGTCATGCCGGCACCGTCCCATGTGTGGGGGTGATCGTCACTTCGTTCTGACGGCCCTACGGGCGACTGCTGAGAAAAAGCACCCAGCAGCTCAGACGGAAAGTGTTTGGCGGACATGACTCGAGGCGTGGTTCGCCCAGTGCTCACGGTGCACTTCGTTCGCGGTCTCCAGGTCGTGCGTTTGCTGACGGAGCGCTTGGAGCATGACTCCGCACGGCACACTCGTGTCTGCCTGTTCCGCAGTGAGCAACGCCGTATTGAGGGTGATCAAGGCCTCTTCATCTGCTTCTGTGACCACGCAGCGAGTCACATCGAAGGTTGACTGCCCCGGGAAGACCGCCCAACTGACTTCCACCTCGTCGTTAGACCAGTAGGCGGCCAGGTACCCGTCCTCGTCGCGGATCAATACCTCACCGCTTCCCACACGGATCCTGAGGGCGCGCGAGCGCACGTTCAGGAACCCGGTTGGCGTATCCGTGACCTGAAAGGTTATCAGGTGTGGCACCAGCGCCTGGCGCACCTGTTCCTCGATATATGGTACGAGATGCGGCAGGAGAAAAACGCCATCGAGCTCGACGCGCCCACACCGATGCACGGTGAGGTCTGGCGTGGCGTGATGTTCGGAGAGTTCCGGGATAACCGCCACGAATCCGCAGGCAAGGGCCTGCGTGTCAGGGAGGAGGTAGACCAGACCAACAGGCGTCAGGATGCGCGTGACAGGCAGGCTGGAGTGCGGCCGATCCGGCATGTTGTGCCGGGTGCTGTTGCCGTTGGAAAGATGCGGACCAGAGAAGGGGACGACGTGTGGAGTCCTGGTCATGCTTTGAACCTCAGATCGAGAGGGCGTTTCGTACGTGCTGCACTGTAAATTCTGTCCAGTACCGGTGGTGATCGTGTGTTGCGATCTGAATGTCGGCCTGGTGAATACGCAGTGCTGCTAATCCGATGGCGATGGGTGTCAGATGATCCTGCTGCTGATAAGCCGCAGTGAGCTCCTGATCGAAGCCACGCAATGCCGTCTGGTTCTGCCGTGTACACGTGATCACAGGCCGTAAGTTCAGCGTGGATGTGTTGTCCTGAAACGCAGCCCAGCGATAGTTCTGCCGGCCTGACTCCCAGGAGACGGTCAGGTAGCTCTCTGCGTCGCGGACGTACACTTCGCCCGTGCCGACGGCCATGCGAACAGCCTGATCACTTACGCTGAGCAGACCTTCTGGCACGGGGAGGGCACGTAACTGCTCCAGGTGGAGGGACACCACATGCTGAATCTCCAACTCGATGAAAGGCTGGAGCACGTGATGCAGGTACACCCCGTCGAAATGAACTTGCCCGCAGGCTTGGACGGTGACAGCGGGGGTGGCATGGTGCGGTGAGAGCCGTGGATGAATGGCCAGGAATCCCGTCGCAAGTGAATCGCGGCCGCGGATGAGATGCAGTGTACCGATGTCGGTGTACAGGCGGCATGTGATGGCGAGGGCGGCAGCCCTTGCGCCTGTGGCTATAGGCATGCGGGGTGGACCCGGGACGGTCAACAACTCCGTGCAGGGCCCAAACTCCTGGCGATACAGGGGAGTGATCTGGTGTGCGGGCGTCATACGTCCATCCGAAGGACCGCTGTGACCCGTATGGCGCCACGCGTGAGCATGTGGCATGCCGTTGCCGTGACGGACCGATTGATCACGACCAGCGCCCCCCCAAGATCCCCGTGCGATGTTGCATGTCTGGATACTAATGGGGAGATGAAGTAATCGGCTGACAGGCAGCCGACTACTTCATGTGAAAATGATGAGTTGGGAAATTGCGTGTTGTAAATCAGGTCATGACTGGCTGCATTGCTTACTGAGCTTCGAGCATCTTTCTCGTCAGTCCTTTGGGCGTCAGATTGCCCTCCAGCAAGTCGCGGGTCGCCCGCTCCACCGCTTCTAGCGTTCCCATCATGGGATAGATCGCGGTCGTCGTCGGCCGAATCCCATAAGTCGCCAAGATAGAACGTGCCCGGAAGTGGTAGACGTCGTTCCGGTGTGAGAGCAGTCCGTATGCAATTCGAACTGCGGAGACAGGTTGACGCCAGAGGGTGACCTCGCCAACTTGCTGCAGAAGGTCTTTCTTCTTTCGGCGACTTCCTCCCAGGTCGCTCTGAATGAATGAGAAGTCCCTGCGGAGGTCGAAGTCCAGCGCTCTGAGCACCAGGTCACAGGCATAGACCGGTGGCAGCGTCACGTCATCAAAGACAAGATTCTGCTGTCCGACTTTCATGACATTCCGAACGGCAAACGCACACGCGGTAATAGGGTCAGGCATCAATGCGAGATAGGCCGCTGCTGTGGGATGCCAGCGCTGCAGCAGTTTCGCCAGTCCAGGCGCGCTGGCATAGCGAATTTTCTCGGCTTCAGCGAAGACCTTACGCAATTTGGATTCAAATTTCGCGACGGAGAAATCTTCTGGCGCGGCCCAGCTCAACGCGAGCTCGAGCCCGGCGCCGAGAGAGAGCACACGCACATCGAACATCTCATCAGGTAGGGCATCCAGGCGTTCCAGCACGCCTGCCGCTGATGAAAACTCACCTCGTCCCAGGTACGCAGTTGCGCGTACCCATTTGGCGAACACATGTTGCCATTGATAAATTCGTAGGCCATCGTCGTCTGATTGCTCGCAGATGTGGAGAGCTGTCGCAAAGTGGGCCGCTCGCTCCTCGGCCTCTTTTCCCTCGCGAGGTGTTGCGGTGGCCATCATCAGGGCCCGCATTGCTTCAGTGATCCAACCGAACGGCTCTTCACCGAGTGCAGTGGGTGGCACTTCACCAGTGAGTCCACCGATGCCCCAAAGGGCGGCATTGCGCTGCATCATTGAGTGTGCTCGGACCTGGTAGGCGCCGTCCGTGCGCTCTGCCAGACTGGCTAAGATACTTTCAGCCTCAACATAATTTCCAAGGATATACAAACTGTTTGCAAGGACCAGTTCTGTGTAGCGCCAGGAGTACCGGAAGCCTTTCTTCCGGTCGTCTTGTACGAGGGCGGCCGTGGTTTCTACATGTCCCGCAGTAGAATGACAGGATATCAAAATTGCCCGTGCCCGTGCTGTAGACACTGCAGCATTCATTTCCTCTGCAATAAATAATGCTTGCGATGCAAATCGAATCGCTTGATCAAAATCCTGCTCATTCAGGGCAAGTACGGAGAGAGGAATATAAATGCCGATCTGAGCTTCCATGACTAAATCGCTCATGGGTAATTTGCTTAGACGGTCCAGCGCAAAATCAAGAGCTCCTCGCATCTCCGCAACCCGGACATGCATTTGAGGCCCACCTTCTTGTAAAATTTTGATTGAGCGCCGATAAACAGCAAATCCCTTGGCTGTCTCATTGGCAACCGCATCATTCATGGATAGGCCATGCTTAATGAGTCGCTCCATTTGCGGGGTGGTACGCCAATACGAGACAATGAGCGCCCGAATGTACGCCTCGGTTGTTCCGAGGGCTTCGAGCGCTTCAACTATTTTTTCGGGAGGAATTGAATCTTCCAGTTGTTCCAAGAACCAATCTTGAAAAATTTGAGATGATCCAAGGTCAATTCCGTGGACGTCCATTCATTACCTCTTCCCGATGTTATTGATGGTGTGTTAATCGTGGTCAGTAGTGAGCGAGCCGCAGCAGTTCCCGCCACCTGTGGCTCCACTGGTCGTGAAGCTCTTTCCGTCTGCAGCATATGCAAAAGCCGCACCTAAAGCCATGCCAGCAACAAGTAAGTAAGCAGCAACCTTCTTAAACATAATGACTCCTATGTGTAGTTTGACCGTTAACTTGAGTTAACGCAGAAGGCTAATTGGAATCGGTGGTGTAGGAAGCACAGCATTTCCTACTGCCGTCATCCGAAGCGAGTGTATGACCGTCTGCTGCAATCGCAAATGCGGAACATACACCAAGTCCTAAAACCAGCAAATAGGCGGCGATTTTCTTAAACATAATAATCCCCTATGTCAACCATTCTGCGAGAACTGTTCGGGCCAAAGCTAGCTGTTCCTTCTGAAATGGGTACGCAATACCAGCCTCGGCGAAAATCCGTTTACTCCCTGTGGTCGCGCCTAACAACATACTGGACTTCAGGCGTTCAAGAGCCGCATTTCGGTCCTGGTTGAACGCGTGCACGAATTGGAGCGCTGCGATCATCGCAATCGCAAAATCCACGTTGTAGAAAGCAAAACGGAAGGTATGGGGCTTCTGCCAACCTTTCTTCAGAATGTCCTCAAATCCGCTCCAATCCACGCCTGAGGTCTGGACCAACCGGAGGAACTCCGCATCGATCTCCTCGGCAGTCGGCTGTTGCTCCTGCTGATAGATCCAGAGCTCCAGTCGAGTTCTCTCCTCAACATCGCGGAAGCGTTCCATGATGCGCTCAGCCGTGGAACGTAGATACCAGGTCCGCTCATCTTCTGCGATATTATGAAGCTCAAAGAATTCTAACAGGCCTATATAGGTGAATACGAATGCATAGAATTCTTGAACTTCCCAGAAATTTATAAAATCCCAGAAAACATGATCTGGATTGCTTGATATGGTGTGATTATGTATAGCGTGACCCAGTTCGTGCAAAAAACCCCGGAAGAGATTGACGCCGCCGGTAAAATTACAGACCAGTACTGAACGACCGGTGGCCATAAAATGAGCGCAGATATTGCCGTTTGGCTTCCCAGGTCTGGGCGCTAGATCGAACCCTTCATACTGTTGGATCTGGTGAACAACTTCCCCGAATCGGGTATCGAGGCTGTTCAGGACTTGGATTGCCGTAGGCACATATTGATCGAGAGGAAGATCGAATGATTTGGGCTCAACAAGTGCGACCTGCAGATCCCACGGTCGCAGCGTGGGGACGCCTAAGGCCTTCGCTCGGTGTGTATGGAGGGAACCATCGACAGGATGGAAGACCTCACTGATCGTCCGAAGCAGTTCCTCCGTGCCTGCAATGGTGTCATTGCGGTCTAACCAACTGTAACTGGCGTAGTTGGCTTGGCCTGCCTCCGCTGCCATTGCCCGGCGTACGCTGAGTATCTTCGCGAAGAGGTCGTCAAGCCCTGACGCAGAGGCCATTTCAACAGCCTTGACAGCGTTCCAGACGGCCTCACGTTCGTTGCGGTCTTGGCTTTCGCGCAGGATGTGCTCAGCGTCCGCCATCGTCAGCATCTTGCCCGCAAACATAACGTGGTGTTGGCTTACGACATCTTGGTATTGCTTCGTCAGTCGCCTGAATTCCTGCTCCAGTTCGGCCATGCGGGGTGAGGGTGCGGGCCCACTGGCGATCAATGCGGAGACGGCAGGGTTGACAGATTCTAGACCGATCTGGTTGGCCAGTTCGTTCAGGACGCCGTCGAGCTTCTCGAGTTCAGGTAACCAGTGTTGCGTGTAGCGCTTGTGTAGAGCGTCGGTGGCTTCGTCGCCCGGGCGCTGATATTGACCGACGATTTGCTCGATCCAGAGTGTTTGGACACGCATTTTGAGCTGGCTCCAGGTCGCGAACCAGGAGGGCAGGTTCGATTGATCCACGGACACCTCGATCAGCGCCCGGTAATCATCCATGAGCGCTTGTGCCCTGGCATCCAGGTCTTCGAGCGGGGTGGACATGGCTTAAACTATAGCGTCGTATGCCGAATATAAGCCGTCTTGACCACATGCTGGCGACCGTACCAGCCGTCATCTTGACGCTGGTTGCGTCTGCCCATGTTTGGCGTTGGCATCACGAGACTGTGAGTGCATGGCGAGGTGGAGGCTTCGGTATGTATTCGACGATGAGTGATCAGCGGGGTCGTCGTGTGTTCATTTTCGTCCGTGATCAGAATGGTGATTGGCAGCGCGCGGAGGCGCCGCAGACTATGAGGCGGGCGAATGAGATAATTATGATTCGAGCTTCTCGACGTAATCTCATTAATTATGGGGAGCAGATAGCGTGTAATTCAGAGATTAGATTTAAATATCCAGAATTGAAAGCAGTTCAAGTGGATTTTAGAGAAATATCATTTGACGATAAAATGTACACAGTTACCAATTCATTAAAGGAGTCAGTTACAGTTGAGCCTTGTCGGTAAAAAATCTACCATAGAAAGTTTACTTAAGACTGTGGATACATGGCAGACAATCTGCCTCATGACCCTTTTCACTTTGTTGACATTCACCGGATTAAATAAACAAATTGAAATGATATACGGTTGTATATTTATATTCGCCGTGATATTTAGAAATGTTCTCGATAGAGAGTTATTCTGGTTTGTAGTTTTATTGCTTGTATTGATACCGTCGATTATTGACTGGTGGTCTCTTGGAGGCCATGCATTTCTTGTACTGTATTGGATTATTGCTATTTTCCTATCGTTTTTTTCTGAGGATAGATTGAGCTTTGTCAGCAAGGCGGGGCAATATCTGATTGGCTGTGTGTTCCTTTTTGCGGCTATTTGGAAATTCATGTCACCAGAATTTGCCGATGGCGATGCGATGAAATACTTTATGATCACAACCGTGCCTATGGGAATAACCACAAGCCCATTTACAGGTTTGGATAGACATAGTCTATCAACAAATATCAACAATATTAGTCAGCTATTGACGCAAGATACGACTCAAACTGTAAATCTGGTTGGGAGATTCAGCGTTGACCGCCCGGCGGCAGTATTCACTGCAATTACTCAATTTATAGAAATCACAATTGCATTTGCTTTTATTGTTCCACTGTCTTATAAATGGTCGGTTATTAGAGAAGTACTTTTAATTTTATTTTTTTTAACAGCATATATAATTATGCCTGTTCCCGGATTCGCTGTGCTTTTCTCTTGCATTGGCTTCGCATTTTCCAAGTCGATATATTCAAAAGCCTTTTTTATATTCACATTTTTCGTATGGCAAATCATTACCTTGCCATTTTTGGGATAATTCTTAGCCCAACATCGTTATGCGATCAATGAATTCATTAAAGCAGCTTAGAGCCCCTTAGAAAAAGGGGCTCTAAGCTTGGTTCAGATTGTAGTCGAACAGAGTTCAGGAGCCGGAGCCGATACTGTTCATCATGGTCGTCATCGGGAGGAACACGGACACAACGATGACCCCCACCACACCGCCCAGGAAAACGATCAGGATCGGTTCAATGGCGGTCGTCAGGCCTTCGACCTGGGTCGTCACCTCGTCGTTGTACATCTCCCCAAGGTAGTTCAGTGTTTCCTTGAGTTTGGACTTGTCCTCGGCTGCGCGGAATTGCAGCCAGTACTGCTCAGGGAATTGTTTGGGATGGCCGGCCATGACGGGGAACATGGGCAGTCCATCAATGGCCTGTGCGCGCATTTCCCGGAAGTGCTTCTGGTAGACGTCGTTCGCGGCGAGCTGTGCGGTGATGGAGAGGGCGTCATCGAGGGGGATGCTGTTCTTCAGCATCACTGAGAGGCCGCGGCTGACGCGGGCGAGAATGAACGTCCTGGTCATCGGCCCGACCAGCGGTAACCGCAGGATCCACTCGTCAATGCGGTAGTGCCCATCCGGGGTGCTGCGGTACCACCGGAACAGCAGCATGATCCCCACGATCACCCCCACGACACCCAGCGTGACCAGCGGGTTCGAAGCGAGCTCACTGATCGACTTCACGACCTTGGTCAGCGGAGGCAATTCCGCCTTCAGGCCGTCCAGGATGCCCATGAACGTGGGGACAACCTTGGCCATGATGAAGTACGTCACGATGAAGCACGCAGCCATGATGATGGCGGGGAGGGTCAGGCCCTTCTTGACCATGCCCGCGATCCGCAGCTGCCACTTGTACATCTCGCTGAGCTCTTTCAGGCTCGGGGCGATGCTGCCGCCTTCAGCACCCATTTTGATGAAGGCGACGAACACCGGGTCGAACGCGTGGCTGTACTGCTTACGAGCGACCACTTCGTCGACGGGATGCCCTTCGTCGACCTCCTTGCGGACACTCTCGATGGCCGCGCGAAGCTGCCGGTTGGTGGTAGTCCGGGCCGCCACGCCCAAGGCTTCGCTCTGCGCGACACTTCCTGATCCGAGAAGTTGCGCGAACTGCTGCGTGAACATGGCCCGGTCCTTCAGGCTAGGGGGGCGGTTCTCCCACGGCATGGTGATGTCCTGGTTGCGGGTGATGCTGGTGACCTGCACGCCCATGCCGGTCACCATCTTCTGAGCTTCCTCCTCCGTCGCGGCGACGATCTTCCCCTTGCGTTCGGCGCCGCGGGCGTCAAAGCCCTTGTAATTCCAGGTCCTCATGAAATGACGCGCCTCATCATGTCAATGAATGGAGGGAGGACGAAGATCAAGGTGACGGCAGTGGCCACGCAGGCCGTGAGGATGACACACCATGCCCCTATCATTCTGCGCCTGACAATTGCCTTGACCTTCAGGTTCCAGGCTGCGAGTTCGCTGGCCAAGTCGTTATATGACCTGCAAGATTCTCTTGTGGCGTTGATGTCGGTCACTGCGGCATCCAAGCGTACGCGATGGGGTAGATGCGGCCCTGCGTGTCCTTCGCTTGCCAAGTGATGGTGATGGGCGCGGTGGATCGCGTCAGGACGGAGATCGTGCCGATCAGCATCGCGCGGGGCATCAGGACGCCGTTCGTGCCCCCGCTGCTGTCCCGCTGAGCGAGCTGCGCTTCAACGGGCTGGCCGTTCTGGTAGGCGCGCAGGGAGGCCGGGTCGATCTGCATGGCCTGGCTACTGCTGGTGTTGCTGAGCGAGTACGTGACGTTCGTGCCGCGCCCCCGGAAGCTCAGGCGCAGGTACTCGGGGACGAGCGTCGTGGCGGGTGCGTACTGGGCCTGCTGGACTTGCGGCGCCACACTTAGAGCTGGAGCTGAGGCCACCACCGGCAGCGCGGTCGGCGCGAAGGCGGTCGCGGCGGCCGGGAAGGTAGAGGCCGGGACGGCACTGGACGCAGCTGGGAACGCGGCCTGCTGGAACATGGTGGTCGCCGACGGGAAGGTTGCGGGCGTGGGCGGAGTGGGCTGTTGGGTGGGCGCCGTCGCGGTGGGGAAGGTCATCAGGGTGGGCGCTGGCGTGCTCGGTGCCGTCCAGTTCACCGCAGGCGCCGCCGTGGCCGGGAGGGCAGCTGCGGCCATGGGAGGAACGGCGGTGCTGGGGACGCCGATGGCGGCTGCCGGGTTGGTCGGGAAGGCCTGGACTGGCGCGGCGGCCTGCGGCATGACCGGGAGCGTGGCGGCCTGGGGCACTGGAGCGGGCGTGGTGGATCGCCCGGACGAAATCGCCTGCGTGATCCGCATCCATTCCGCCTGGTACCGCACGGTCTCCTCCAGCGTGGCCACGCGGATGGGTTGCGGGCTCTGGATGTAGATGCTCACGCCGGTTCCCTCGTAATTCGGGATGAAGTACGTGCCGTTCGCGATGGTGACGGTGCCGTACGGCAGGAGCTGCACATTGAGGGGCATCACCATGGGCTGCGCGCCGGGCGCTGTGACCACGGCATTCGTGAGGGTCTGCGCGGCGCTGAGGCTGGAGGTACTGAGGACGGCGGTCAGGACAACGGTGGTGAGGAACTTCTTCATGGACTACCTCGCTGGGTGCAGTGTGGGTGACGTGGGGGTGACGGGACGGGCTTATCGGCCGGGAATCTTGATCTGGGTGACGCCCGCGCCTGGGGTCACGGTAGGGACGGCCGGGCCGCGCGTGTCGGACCGGTCGGCGGCCTGCAGGCTGATCAGGAGCACACTGGTGCCCTTCGTGACGCTGGTCTTCCCGAACAGGGCGCCCAGCACGGGAATTTCGCTCAGGATGGGCACGCCCTTCTTCGTGGCACTGTCGTCGGTGGACAGCACGCCGCCGAGGAGGAGCGTCTCGCCGGGCGTGACGGTGGCGATGGTCGTCAAGGTCTGCTTCTCGACGAGGATGGAATTCTGGACGCCGGCGCGGGGCGTCTGCCCCAGGTCGAGCTGGATCTGGAGTTCCACGCGGCCGTCGGGGCTCAGGCGGGGCGTCAGGGTGACGTTCAGGCCGTAGTCGTAGGTTTCGCGGGTCTGCGTGGTGGTGCTCGTTCCGCCGCCCGTGCTGGTGTTCGTCACCGGGAGGAGCAGCTGGCCGCCATTCCTGAAGACGCTGGGCCGACCGTCCTGCGCGACGAACGAGGTGTCGAGCAGGGTGTTGGCGCGGCCGCTGGTGCGGGCGGCCTGGAGTTTCGCCTCCACGCTGACGGGGCTCAGTCCAGCCGAGTACCCGGCCGTGAGTGCACCGTCCGTGTGCCCGATGCTGAAGCCGCCCACGCCGACCTTCCAGTCGAGGCCGAGGTCTGAGCCGTTGCTGCCGCTGATCTGTTCGATGCGCAGTGCCATGCGGACATCGGGCAGTTGCTCGTCGAGATCCTTGATGGTGCGCTTCACGCGGGCCACAGCGTCCGGGTTGCCGGTGAGGACCACACTTCGCGTCCGGTCATCCGCGATCACCCGCACGCCCCCAATCAGGGTGGCGCCCGCGCTCTGTCCCGCGCTCTGACTGGTCGAAGGAGTACTGCCCTGGGTGGTAGATGACGCTGTGCTGCCCGTTCCCTGGGCTGCGGTGCCGGTCGTGGCCTTCTCCCCGCCCTCCGCCTTGGTGCCGTCCTGCGCGTACAGGGTCCCCAGCTGCTGCACGAGGGTGGCCGCCGTGGCGTACGCGAGCGGAACGCGCAGGGTGACGGCCTCCATCGTCGGGGGCGGGGTGGGCGCGCCCAGGCGCACCTGCTGCAGGTAGGCGCTGACGCGTACCTGCTCGATCGGCGTGGCGCGCACTTCCAGGCCGCCACTGACCACGCGGACGGATGCGTTCGGGAAGATCTCCTTCAGGGTCGCGTCCGTCCCGCTGGACACGTCCGGGTACACCACGATGACGCGCATGGCTTCGCGCACTTCAGCCGCGCTCAGGGCGGTCTGGAAGGCCGTCAGGTCGTCGGCGGGGCCGCGAAGGACGTACGTGCCCGCGTCCAGCGGTGTGGGCTTCAGGGTGCTGCTGACACTCGCGGCGATGCGGGTGACGAGGTCAGCACTCAGGGACGTCTGGATGGTGCGCTGCTGCTGCACGTCGGCCGGTGGCACGGCCAGGGGAACGGGGTCCTGGTCAGACGCAGCTGCGGGCCGGTCCGGAGCGTCCTTCTCCAGCTGCGCGAGGGTGATCTTCGCGGCGGTGAGCGCGGCGGCACTGGGCGCCTGAAGGTACGCGCGGCCGTACGCGGCGAAGAGTTTCACGTCGTGCAGGGCTGCCAGGGTCGTGCGGGCCAGGTCGGGGTCCGTGCGGGTCATGGGCACGCTGTCGGTGATGGTGCCTGGAGCGGCGGGTGTGCTCACCTGAGTCGTGAGGAGGGCCTGCACCTGGGCGACCTGCTCCGCCGTGCCGCTGACGATGCTCGCCTCGCCCACGGGCACGATGGTCGTCCCGGTGAGGGTGGCCAGGCGGGCCGCGTCATCAGCCGTCAGCAGCACGGGGACGGTCACGAGGATGGGCTTGGGCGCGGTCAGCAGGGCGTTGATGGCGCCTGGCGGGGCGATGACCAGCGTGTCGCCGATGAGTTGCGCGGCGATCTTGTCGCTGTACAGGCTGAGGAGGCGTTCGAGGGCGGCTTTGCCGGTCAGGCCCTTGATGGAGAGGGTAACGGGCACGCTTGGGATATCCCGGGAGAGGAGGGTGAGGCCAGTCGCTTTGGCGATGGCGGTCAGGACGGTGGAGAGTGGTGCGCCACTGGGGAGCGTGACAGTGACCGTCTTGGCGAGCTTCGGGTTGCTGGGGAGCGTGACCGCGAGTGCGGGCGTGGCGGCGACGGCCGCCGGGGTGGCGGCGTACGCGGTGAAGGATGCGCTGGACAGGGCCAGCATCAGGGTCAACATGCGGTTCATTCGGCCTCCTGGAGCAGCACGGTGCGCGTGCCACTTGCATCACGGAGTGTGAGTTGCGTAGGGGTGACCGTCACAACCTTCACGCTGGTCCCCGGAATGACCTGACCCGCTGTGACCGTCTCATCCCGGCCACTGACGGTGAGCAGCGCGATGGTCTGGCCGCCCTCGGATTGCACCGAGCCGAGGTACGTCACGGATGCAGACGTGGGGGTGACGGGCGCAACAGGGGCCGCTGCGGTCTCACTGGGTGCAGGGGTCAGGACGGTCACGGCGACGGCGCTGCCCGTGCTCTGCGGGCGGGGCGCGGGCAGGACCGTGACGGGCTGGGCGGTAACAGGCAGTGGAGTGACAGGCTCAGGGGCGGGGGGCACGTACCGGGGTGGCGCGTACGTGATCGGTGCGACCTGCACCGGTTTCACCTGTTTCACCGGCTGAACGGGCAGCGGAGTGGGTGTGCTCACGATAGGAACCGGAGCGACTGGAGCCGCATCAATGGGAACGACTGTAGGGGTGGCGGTCTGGAAGGGTGCTGGCGCTGATTGCTGCACGGCACTCTGGACGGTGGCTCGGGCGGCGCCGGTGCTGCTGGGTGCGCCCGAACCGAACGAGCTGGAGAGAGCTGGATCTGGAGTGACGAGCGCTGAGGCGACTTCCTCGCTGGGTGTTGCTGTCACGGGGGTCTGTTCAGCAGCAGGTTCGGCAGTAGTGGGAACCGTGCCGGACTGGCTGGGCGCGGCCGCCGACGTCGCGGCAGGCGTGGAGGTGGCGGAGGTGGTGGTGTTGGGCAATGGCGTCGGTTGACCCGCTGGTGTGCTGATCGCGACAGGTGGGCTCTGCGTCCCGGGGGTGCTGGGGGACGCGGGCGCTCCCTCACGACCAGGTGATGGTGCGGTCAATGCGTCACCGGGGGCGACGGGTGCGGCAGTTCCGGGCGCCCCGGAGACCAGGTCAGGGGTGGGATTGGGCTGGAGTGATCGGGCGATCAGGACGATGCCGAGAACGCCGAGGGCAGCCGTCATGAGGAGCAGGCGCGGCGGGGGTAGACGAACTTTCGTGGGGGCTTTCGCGGTGACGGGTGATTCGTTGTGGGGTGCAGCAGTGGCACTGTTCTGGTCAGTCGGCGCCGGGCCCTTCTGCTTCTTGAGCCCTGCGCCAGGACGCGCGGGTTTCCTGAGGCCGCGTTTCTTGGGTGCGTCCTGTGGTGCGGTGGGGGCTTCGAGTTGAGGTTCGCTGGGCGCAGAATCGGAGGCTGGGCCGGGGAGTTGAAATGCCTGATCAGGTGTTGTGACAGGATCCGTGGGCGCTGCGGCTGGTGGTGCTGTGGGTGCGTGGACAGGACGCGGGGCTGACTTCACGGTTGCTGGTGCCGGTGCAGGCGGCACGACAGGTGCGGGTGGGTCGGCGGTGGCCGCCGGAATGGGAGTGCGGGTGGGTGCTGCAGCGGGAACGGGGGCAGCGGCGGGCTGAGCAGGGCGGACTGGTGCGGGCCGGGCTGGGGCCGGGCGGGGGCTGGGGTGTTGCGGGTCTTCTTGCGTCATGGTGTCCCTCCGGTCGGGATGGCAGTGGGTGTTGTCGAGGGGGGCGCTTTCACTGGTGTGCTGTCGCGGGTGTAGGTGGTGAGTTTCAGAACGCCGGTGACCTGCCCGTCGTCTCCGGCGGACAGGCTGATCCCGCGGGCGGTGAAGGCGCGGGGGAGTGCGGCGATGGTCTGCACGTAGGCCTGCGTGCGGGCGTACGTGCCGCTGATGTCCAGGTCCAGATCCACGGCGGTGACGCCTGCGACATCACTGACGCGCACGGTGCGGGAGAGTTTCCCTGTGGTGACCCCGAGGCGCTGGGCGGCCAGTTGGAGGGTGTCCAGTACGCGGGGGAGCTCCTCGCTGTCAGGGAGGCTCTGCTGGAGCTCGGCGTCCGCGCGGCGCAGCTCGGCTTCCCTCTGTTGCTCAACTGGGAGTGCAGCTGCGTCGGCACTGAGGCGGTCGATCTCGCTGCGCAGGCGGGTCTGCTCGGTCCGGGCGGTCTGCACCATCGGCCAGGTGACCTTCACGACCCCGAGTACGCCCAGGAGGCTGACGGCGAAGGCTGGGAGGAGGGCTTTCTGGTTCATGGGGTGCCTCCGGCGGTCGCGGCGCCCGACACAGCACCGGGAGACGTCGTTGCATTCGGTGTCGGTGCAACCTGCGGTGTGGGTGTGGCCGCCTGTGAAATGGGTGCGGTCCGGAAGGTGACATCGCAGGACTGCGCCTTGCAGGCGATGTTGCGCACGTCCACGCTGAGGCCGCCCACCTGGTAGGCGCGGACGAGGTCCTGCGGGCTGCGGGTGACCGCGCTCAGGTCGTACGTGCGGTCCACGGCGGTGCCGAAGGCGCGGGTGTCCGTTTCCGTGGGGGAGTTCGGTCCCGCGAGGCGGGCGAGGGCCCCCTGGATGGAACCGGCTCGTGCCGCGATGAGGGGGAGATCGGCGGCGAGCGGACCCTTGTTGCTCATGAGGGTCTGCGCCTGCGCGACTTTCGCGGCGAGCTGTTCGTTCCGGGCGCGGAGGCGTTGGGTCTCCAGGGCCTGTTGTTCGAGCGTGGCGCGCTGTCCTTCCAGGACGGCGTTCTGTCCTTTCGTGGCCGTCGCGAGGGCGAACAGACCACCGTTGATGATCGCGGCGACGGCCAGCGCGACGTACAGGCTCGGGTGGATGGTGGTGGCGGCATCCAGGCGGCGCGAGAATGCGGCGACGACCCCGCCAGCCGTCCCGGGCTGCTTGGGCGCAGGGACCTTAGCGCCCCGGAGGGCCACATCGAGCGGCAGCCACGTCGCCGTGATGGGGGCGGGGAGTGTCAGGCCAGCGGCGGGTTCCCCGATCACGATGAGGTGCGGCGTATCACCGTTGGCGATCGGGCGATTGAGTGCCGTGTGCGCGACCTTCTCCAGGTCCTGGCGGTCGTTGCGGGCCTGGGAGCGGGTGACGAGGTGTGCAGGGGACGCGACGGTGACCTCGAACGTGTCGTCGAGGGGGTGGATGATCACGGCGCTGTCGGGGAGGCCCGCGGCTCGCAGGGCGGCGCTGGCGAAGGGGATGACCTCGGTGATGCGCAGGCCGGTGCCGCGGGCGGCCGCGTTGACTTGGGCGACCAGGGCTCGGTCGTGCAGGGTAAATAACGTGTCTGAACCCGGGGTGGTGGAGACGAAACTCTGGAATTTCGTGTCCAGGAACGGCAGGAGGTTGTCCTTCGGAACGGCGGGTGGAGCCTTCTCCTGCTGGAGCTGCCCGTGCAGGACGAGGAGGGTAGGGCCCTTCGCTTTGATGCTGCTGGCCATGGCGCGCAGGTTCTTGATCGGTCCTGGCTCGGCAGTTTTCGTGGGGCTGAGGAGGAGGGCCTGGGTGCCGTCGACGTACAGGACGTTCATTCGGCGCTCCATTTCTCGGGCTGGATGGCGTACTCCTGGGCGACCTCTTCGCTGATGATCCCGGCTGCCACGGCCCGCTTGAGTTCGTTATCCATGCTGCGGTTCCCGTACGGGTTGCGGGCTTTGAGGGTGTCTCGGAGGGACTGCAGGTACCCGTTGTCCGTTTCGCCGTTGGGACGGATGATGCTGCGCTGGTTGCTGGTCAGCACCATGGCCTCGTGGATGACCTGGCGCTTCCCGGCGATGGTGGGGACGAGCTGCTGCGCGAAGATGCCGACGAGAATTTCGGAGAGGGCGTGCCGGGCGCGGTTCTGCTCCTCGGCCGGGAACTCGTTGATGATGCGTTCGACGGTGGCGGCGCTCTCGTTGTTGTGCAGGGTGGAGAGTACGAGGTGCCCGGTGGCCGCGGCGCGGAAGGCGGCGTTGATGGTTTCCGCGTCCCGCATCTCGCCGACGAGGATGATGTCGGGTTTCTGCCGGAGTGCGGCGCGCAGGGCGCCACTGAAGGAACTGGTGTCCACGCCGACTTCCCGCTGGAGGATCTGGCTGCGTTTGCTGCGGAACACGAACTCGATGGGGTCCTCGATCGTGATGATGTTGTGGCACTGGGTGCGGTTCACGTGATCGACGAAGCTGGCGAGCGTGGTGCTCTTCCCGCTCCCGGTCGGCCCGGTCACGAGGATGAGGCCGCGCTTCTGGCGCATGACCCACTTGAAGCCCTCGGTGAGGTGGCCAACGCCGTGCGGCGTTTCGCCCATCTCGTCGTCGAGCAGGCGCAGTTCGTTGAAGCTGGGAATCTCGCGGGGGAGGGGCCGCAGGACGAGGTAGGGCCGCCCGTGCTCCTTGCCGCCACTCACGCGGAAGTTACTGAGGCTGGTGGACGTGCGGTAGTCGGCGTCCCAGGGTTGACTGTCCGGGATGTCCCGGTAGCGGGTGTCCCGGCAGAGTTTCTGGTGAAGGTTCGTGACGTCGTTGCCGGTCAGGAGGGCGTACTGCGTCTGCGGGGTCCAGACGCCGTGCAGGGCGATCAGGGGGGGCTGGCCGGTTTTGAGCTGGATGTCGGAGGCGCCCGCGCGGGTGAGGTCGTCGAGGACAGTGCTGACGTTTTCGGGGGTGACTGGAATCATGGTGGCCTCGGGGATCACTTGACGCGGGTCAGGACGCTGTGGAGGTTGGCCTGATGGGCCGCGACTTTCTCCATGCCGTCCTGGTGCAACGTTTTCAGGCCGGCCATGGTGGCGGCGAGTTCGAGGGCACCCGGATCGCGGGATGCGATGGCCGCGCGGACGTCGGGGGTGACGGGAAGGACTTCGTGTACGGGGATGAGCTTGTAATCACCCTGGCCGTGGCACAGGGGGCAGGTCCGGCCGCCCTGCTGGCCCGTGCCGCGCAGCATGGTGGCGCCGGGTGTTGGGGCGTACTGCTCGGGCATGAGTTCTTCGACGCTGCATTCGGGGCAGGGGCGGCCAACGAGGCGCTGTGAGACGACCACGCGCAGGGTCTCGGCGACGGCGTACGCGGGCACGCCGAGGTCGATCAGGCGGGAGATGGTGGCCAGGGCGCTGTTGGTGTGCAGGGTGGAGAGGACCAGGTGGCCGGTCTGGGCGGCGTGCACGGACGTTTCGGCGGTTTCCTCGTCGCGGATCTCGCCGACGAACACGATGTCCGGGTCCTGGCGGAGGATGGCGCGCAGGACTCGCGCGAAGTTCAGCGAGGTGCTGGGGTCATCAGTGCGGCGGATCTCGGTCTGTACGATGCGGGGCTGCTCGTACTCGATAGGGTCTTCGATGGTGCTGATCTTCCGGCCGGGCGTGTTGAGGCCCTTGAGGACGGTGTGCATGAGGGTCGTCTTGCCGCTGCCGGTGGGACCGGTGACGAGCAGGAGGCCATTGGAGCCGGTGGTCGCTTCGCGCATCAGGGCGAGGTTGTGCTCGCTGAAGCCCGTGTCGTCGAGGGTGGGGAGGGTGCCGCTGTCCTTGAGGAGGCGCAGGACGATGCTGTCCCCGTGATTGCTGGGGAGGCTGGAGACGCGCATGCGCAGCAGCTGCTCCTTGCCGTTGACGACCAGGGGGATCGCGATGCGGTTGTCCTGCGGGAGCTGGCTTTCCAGGCTCATGCCGCTGAGCATCTTCAGGCGGTTGATCATCTGCGTCGCGAGGCTCGTGGGCACCAGGCTGCGTTCGATGAGGTTGCCGTGGAGGCGCTCGCGGATCATCAGGCCCGTGCGTTCCGGCTGGAAGTGGATGTCGCTGGCGTCGTTGCTGGCCGCCTCGATGATCGCGCTGCTGATGCGCTTGGCGACCGGGCTGTTCGGGTCGGCGGAGTCCAGGTCGACGATGTCCTGGTCGCGTTGGCGTCCGGCGGCTTCACGTTCGAGTTCGGCGTCCTGTGCGGCGCGGGTGTACAGAGTGAGGATGAGGTGGTCGAGGTCGGGTTCGGAGGCGACGGCGACCTCAATCGCCATGTGCTGGAGCTCGTCCTCGACGGCGGTCAGGGAGAACGTGTCGGTGGGGTCCTGCACGAGGATGGTGAGGACGTTGCCGCGTTTGGAGTGGGGCACGATGCGGTACTGGTTGATGGTGGCGTCGCTGAGCATGTTCCGGACGTCCGGGTGGGGCGGATCGCGGCGGGCACTGATATACGACTTCCCGGTGAACTTGGCGTAGGCCTGCGCAAGTTCTTCCGGGGTGATGCGGCCATCCTGCAGGAGGCGTTCCTGGTAGTTGGACTGCGTGAGTTCGTCAGGGCGGATCTCGCCGTAGCCCAGGAGGTACAGGGCGTCCATGACGGTCCGCATGGGGCGCTCCCGTTCGGGTGCGGGCGCTTCGGTGGTGCGGGCGGTGGGCGGGGGTGGCGTGGCGGGGGCCTGCGGCCGGAAGGCGACGAGACCCTGCGCGTACTCCTCAGCCGTGAGGTCCCAGGGGTCGTCGGCGGCCCAGACGTCCTGTCCGCGGTGGGTCCCGATGTACATGCCGTGCGGGGCGTCCTCTGCGGGTGCGGCCTGTTCGACCACGGGGAACTGGATGAGGTTCAGGGCACCGGTGAGGTGGCCTTCGGGGATACCGGCGCGCCGGGCGAGGGCGAGGGGGGAGTGGTGGGGGTGGTCGAGGTCGGTGGTGTCATGGCCGTACCGGGCGAGGGCCTGCAGGAAGCTTGCGGTGTACGGGGCGGCGTGGCGTTCCACTGGGGGTGGCGTGTGGCTGCTCATGATGCCTCTGTGATCTGGTCGATTGGCATGGCTGTACGGTGCCTGTCCTGGGGGTGACGAATGCGGGGGCACCCCCCCCGCTGGGGGATGCGGGTGGTGGGCGGGGCGCCACCCCCACGGCGGTGAGGCTGCCGGTATGCACGACATCACCTTGTGGCCGTCCGTTGGCGGCGTTCTTGAGGCCTGTGGGCGCGAGCACGCCCTGGACGTGGCGCACCTGGCGCGGCGGGCGGCGCCTGCACTGCGGATTGATCCTGAATTGGCGTACGTGGCTGGGCTGCTGCACGACGTGGGGAAGATCAGTGTGCCGGTGGACATCCTGGTGGCGGAGCGGGCCCTGTCGGCGTCGGAGTGGACGCTGGTGCGGGCGCATCCGGTGGAGGGGGAGGGTCTGATCCGGAAGTGGTGGCCGGACGCGCCGACTGCAGTCCTGCATGCGGTGCGGCATCACCATGAGCGACTGGATGGTCAGGGGTACCCGGATCAGTTGCGCTCGCTGCCGGACTTGACAGCGCTGATCGCGGCAGCGGACGTGTATGTGGCGCTGCGCGAGGCGCGGCCGTACCGGGTGTCGAGGAGTGTGCAGGAGAGCGCCGAAATCCTGCGGGGCGAGCCTCTGCCCGCGCACGTGATTTCGGCGGTGTTGGATGCAGCTGTGCCGTGCTCAGCGTCGCGTGTGGTGTGACCGGTCCAGGGGCATGATGCCGTCGCACAGCAGGTGGAGCCACTGTGCGAGGAAGTACCCGACGACGGCGATGATCACGTGATTCCAGGTGGGGAGCGTAGGGGTGATGTGCAAGTGCTGCGCGCCCCACACCAGCGGGGCCGCCCAGAGCGCGAGGTACGCGAGGCGGATCGTGGGCCCAGCCAGGTAGGTGTGGCTCATGCCGCGGTGGCGACTGAGGGCGGCGTAGGGTGCCCAGATGAAGCGCATCTTGCCCCAGCGGCGCCTGGCGTCGTTGCGGTGGAGGTCCAGGTCCGGCGTGACAAGAAGCGTGCCGAAGGCGAGACCCGCTCCGAGGGCCAGGGCAGTTTCTGCGTATCCCGCGAGGATCAGGGCGCCGCACGTGATGGACGTGGCGGTCAGGTTAACGGTGGTGTGCTGGTAGCCGTGCATGGTCTCAGCGTGAGTCGCCTGGGGGTGACCTGCGGGCCTGGAGGGCGCGTAGGCCGAACGTGATCAGGAGCAGGGTGGCAGCGCTGAGCAGGCCCAGCCACTCCGTGAAGGTCGCGCCGATGGCGAAGGTGAGCAGGGTGAACAGGGCAAGTGCGGTGTGCCAGCTGTTCCGTCCGAAGAGGGCGAGTTCCGGGGCGGGGTTGAGGGCGTGGACGGCGCCGAGGCACCCGGCAGTGAGCCCGATGATCATGGCGTAGGCGGGGGCGGGCACGCCGCCTTGCAGCGTGGCGTAGCCCACCAGGCCAATGAAAAGGGTGAGGGTGATCAGGAGGGCGTCCCGGGAAGTGATGGGGACGGCGGTCGCTCGGGGTGCGAACGCGAGGGTGAAGGCCAGGACGGTCAGGGCCGCCGCCACGAGCAGCCCGGCGGGGTGGCTGAGGAAGGTCACGCTGAGGACAGCAGCGGGGGGCAGGAGCAGGGTGAAGGGGAGGGTGCCCCCGATCCGCGAGGCGCTGGCGGCACTGACGGCCCCCAGCAGGACGAGTGTGATGAGCACGATCGTAGCCGTGGGGCTCATTTGGCCTCCTGCTGTGCCGCGTTGAGCTGGTCTGTCGCGAGCTGTACAGCGCGGTCCAAGTGCGCCGTGGGGAGGCACCCGAGGTGCTGCCCGAAGCCGTCGTCGAGGTCGAAACCGCCCTGAGGGGCCGGGCGCAAGCGACCCGCATGCCCGGTGGTCGTGATGAGCCAGTGCTCATCGCCCTGCGTCACAAGGTGATGTTCGGTTGACGCCAGGCCGTCAATGAGGGGGAGCAGAGCCCGGAGGCGGCGCGCGGCGGCGGGCGTCGTGGCTAGAACGGCGAACCGGGTGGTGTCCCCTGTGGGGGAGGTGTGGGCCAGGGTGACCGCGTGGGCGGTGGGGAGCGCGCCGTCCGGCGCGACCAGGAGGTGCTGGAGTGCGGGAATCATGTCCGGCAGTGTGCGGGTCGTGGGGGTGACCGGCCGTCACCCCTGGCGCAGCTACGGTGAGCGCATGACCTTCTTGCCGTCCTTCTTCCGTCGTCGGCGCGTGCCCGTAGTGACCTGCGCGCTGGATCCGGCGCGGCACCTCATGCGGGAGGTGATGGAGGCTGGACCTGCGAAGCAGGTGGAGGTCTCGATGCGGGAGGGCCGGGTCGCGGCCTTCACGCTACGCGGGCCTGCGGGGCACGAGGCGTTCATCGTGCAGGGCGCGCGCGCGGTCGGACGGGGTGGAAGCTTCGACCTGAGCCGTCCGGCAGAACGGGGCGTGCTGCGGAGCACGGTCCAGGCAGCGGTCCTGACAGCGGATGATCACCTGGAGTTGCAGAGTACGGCGGCCGCGGCTGGGTGCAGTCTGGTGCGAGGGGTTGATCTGCTGGACGGTGCGGAGCGCTGGACGCCCCTTCGGGCGGTGCATGCGGATGGGCGGGTGGTCTGGGCGGCGGAGGTGACGCGGGCCTTGTCTGGGATGCCGTTGGAGCAGTGCGTGTGGGCGGGTGGGTACCGGGTGGGGGCGTACCGGCATCACGAGCCTCTGGGCATTGTGCGGTTGATGTCCCAGACGGATGAGGCGTTACGGGCACAGGGGATCGTGCCGGAGAGGCTGCCCGCGCTGCTCGTGACGAGCGCGTGGCTGGTTCGATCGGGCGTTGTGTCTGTCCTGCTGGAGGGAGGCGCACTGGACGCTGGGTTTCTGGTTCCGGCTGATTTCGAATGGCAGGAGTCCGCGTATCAGCAGTTATGGCTCTCATTGACGCGGGCTGAGGTGCAGCGCGCGGGTGTAGGCGGTACGGCGGAGTGGGTGGATCTGTCCGCGTGGCGGTGGCGAGCCGGGTGAGTCATGTGTGGCAGCGTGCGTAGGGGTGACGTGTCAAGGTGGAAGGGTGAATCACCACGATCTGGCCAATGCCGCGCAGCTGGCCGAATTGCAGGAATGGGTCGCGGCGGCGGTTGGTGGTGCGCGCCCTCAGCCGGTCGGTCAGGCTGAATGCGAGTCACGTGCCGTGGTCGGCGAGACCTCAGGGCTGGTCATGGAGGACCCCGTTACCAGCCCACCAGATCATCCTTGAGGTCATCGGTGGCGAGTTTCGCGTAGCCCTTCCTTGTCGTGTCGATACTCTCGTGTCCGAGGTGCGCCGCGACCCGCCCGAAGTCCTTGACCTGTTGCAGCAGCCGCGTCCCGGCGTACTTCCGGCCAGGGTGGAAGCCCCGGAACTTCACGCCAGCGACCTGGAAGGCTTTGTCCAGGTGGTACCGGGCGGTCATGGGTGAGGCGTACCGGAACACGCGGTCTCGGGGCGTGGTGCGCTTGCCGTCCGTGTGTTCGGGACCGCCGGGCGCGTAGAGGCCGCGGTAGTGGCGGGTGGCGCGGGCGAGGCTGGTGCTCATGGCGACCAGGCGCTCCTTGCGGCCCTTGCCGCTGCGGACGTGGACGCGCCGGTTCGCCTCGTCGAGATCCTCCCACGTGAGTGCGAGCGCTTCGCTGATGCGCAGGCCGGCGTGTGCGGTGAGGAACAGCAGGAATTTCACGTGCACGTCCGCGTGATCGAGAACGTCCGCGAGCTCGTCTTCCTGGTACGGCGGGCGTTTGACGATGCCCAGCGTGCGATCCTTGGGAATCTTCACGTCCTTGAAGGGATCGGCCTCGGTGGCACCCGCCCAGCGCAGCGCGCGGTACAGGCAATTCGCAGCGGCCACTTTGAGCTGCACGCCCGCAGGTTTGCGGCCCGCGCTCAGCATTGCGGCCACGTAACTCGAAGCGTCGCGGCGACCAGGCCGCAGGAGGTTCACGGCATTCGAAGTGGCGTGATCGAGGAACTGCCGGACGCCCAGGGTGTAGGCCTCGACAGTTCGGGGACTGGTGAGCAGCCCACTGGCACCCTCGTGGGTGAGATACGCCTGGGTGAGGGCAATCAGGCCGTCGACGTCTTTTTCACCGGCGGCCTGCACGGCGCGGCGGCGCAGCTCGTCATCTGGCAGGCCGGCCCACGTCTGGGCTTGGGTGAGGCGGTCGCCGCGGTAGTGGTCAAGTGTCATTGGGCTGTCCGGAGAACGGGCATGCTTTATCTTACCTAATCCCCCTTAGGTAAGGGAATGTGCAGATCGGCTCTCCACAGGCGCGCCAGCCTCCGGCCCTACCCATCCGCGCGCCGCTGACCGACCCACCTGGTGCCCGTGACCTGAATCGCCTGATATGTCCGATACACCGGCGCCACACACCCCCTCCTGTACCCCTCAGCGCGTGTCGGAGGCCCCTTCCTGGCGCTCCTGTGAGCAAGCACTTTTCCACGCCGTCCAGCACGGCCTTTTTCCAACCCCATTCGCAGTCGTCACCCGCAGCCCCAGCATCGTGTCCCCATGACCGCCATCCTGACCCTCCAACTGCACCGCACCACCCTGAGCTTCCTCGGCCTCCGGCACCAGCTGCCCGGCCACGCCCCCGCTTCTTCTTCACCTTCCGCCACAGCCGCTGGGCCCAGCTCGCCCTCGCCCTCGACTTTGCCGTGGTCTACCACCACCACCTGTCCCCGCTGCCCTGCCCGCTGATTACCCCGGACGCCCACACCCTCGCCTCACGCAGTACCAGGCGGTTTTCGAGCAGAGCCTCGCGCAGCCCACCCCCGCCGCCTGGGCCGCGCCACCGGGCCGAAGGGGCAATTCCGCAAGTCCCTCGACCCGAACCGTGACCGCCCGCCCCTGCCGCGTGACCTGCCCCTGCACGATCAGCGCGCGGGCGTCGCGCAGCAGGGCGCGGTGGGCTTCCCAGAGGTCTGGGCTGATGATCGCCTGGACTCGCCCGGTCGCGTCTTCCAGAACGTAGAACGCGAACCCCTTCGCGGTCGGTGGGCGCTGCCTGGCCACGATCACCCCAGCGGCCCAGCAGGTCGCCCCATGCCGGAGGCTCGCCAGCGCCTCGCACCCCACGTCCCGGAGGCGTGCCCGGTGGGCGTCCAGTGGGTGCCGCCCGGTCGGGGTTATCCCCGTCAGCTCCGTGTCCAGAGCCGCCTGCGCGTCGATGGTCAACTCGGGCACGTCCGGCACGGCGGCCTTCGGTACCAGCAGCGCCCGGGTGCCACTCGGCCGGGCATGGGCGGCCGTCTGCAGCACGAAGTACGCCTCCCGGCGGTTCTTCTGGCGGTCAATCGCGTCGAACGCCCCGGCCTTCACCAGGATGTCCAGCGCGTCCCGCTTGATCTGCACCCGGTCGTAGAAGTCTTCGACGCCCTGGAACTTGCCGTTGCTCAGCCGCTCCTGCACGATCTGCCGGGCGGTGTCCGCACTGATGCCCTCCACAGCGGTGAGGGGCACGCGAACCGTGTGGTCGGACGCCGCGCGGTACGACACCCCTGAGCGATTCACGCACGCCCCGGACAACCGGACTCCTCTGCGGGCCGCCTCCGCTGCAATCGTGCTCGCGGGCCACATGCCGGGCGCCTCGGTCAGGAACGCCGCGAAGTACGCCGCCGGGTGGTGCCGCCGCATGTACGCACTGGCATAACTGTGCTGCGCGAACGCGTGCGCGTGCGACTCCGCGAACCCGTACCCCCGAAACGCCGCGCACTGCTCGAACACCGCCTCTGCCTCCCAGGGAAAGGCGCCGACCGTAGCAGCCGCGCCGTCCAGGAACGTGGCCTTGAGCTGGGCGAGTTCAGCCTCATCCTCGACCTTGCTCAGACGACTCCGGAACCGGTCCGCGTCTGGCCAGTCCATCCCCGCGTACTGCACGGCGAGCCTCAGGATCTGCTCCTGGAACATCAGCGTACCGTGCGTGGGGGCCAGGATCGACTTCAGCGGCTCAGACATCAATGGCACCGGCTCCTCTCCGCGGGCGCGGCGCACGTACGGGTGAACGGTGCCGCTCTGGATGGGCCCAGGGCGGATCAGGGCGATCTGGTGCGCGAGCTGCGTCATGTCCCTGGGTTGCAGGCGGGCCGTCATCTGCACCTGCGCCGGGGACTCGATCTGAAAGAGGGCCATGGTGTCCCCGGTGCTGATCTCCCGCCACACGCCGGGATCGTCGGGGAGCTGGCCGTACTCGACCCACTCGCCGGTCAGGCGCAGGACTTCTTCCCGGGCGCGTTCCAGGGCCGCGAGCATCCGCAGGCCCAGCAGATCCAGTTTGATCAACCCCAGCCGCTCGACGTCGTCCTTGTCGAAGGTCAGCATGCGGATGCCGCCCGAACTGCGCATCAGTGGACTGTAATAGGTCAGGGCCTCGCTGCTCAGCACCACGCCGCCCGAGTGCGGGGCCAGATGCCGGGTGAATCGCGGCTCAACCTGTTCCAGGAGCGTCAGAAGCGCATCTTTGACTGGGGCGTCCCCCAGCACTTCCGTGAAGACCGCTTCGGCCTCCCGCGCCCGGTGCGGGCGCAGGTGCCCGTAATCCCGCCCCAGGGCTCGACTCAGCCGGTCGCGGAGTTCCGGCGGCAAGCCCAGCGCCCGCCCGAGATCCTGAATGGCACTCTTGAGGCGGTACGTGACGCGGTTGGCCACCATGGCTTCACCGGCACCGGTCAGTCCCCAGCGTTCTTCCACCCAGCTCAGCACCTGATCACGCCGGGAACTGGCGATGTCGATGTCCACGTCCGGCATGCTGCTGCGGCCCGTGTGCAGGAAGCGTTCAAAGAGCAGGCCATGTGCCAGGGGGTCACTCAGGGTGATGCCCAGCACGAAGCACAGCACGCTCCCCGCCGCGCTGCCCCGTCCCGCCGCGAGAATGCCGTGCGCGCGGCAGTAGTCGGTCACCTCGGCGGCCGTCAGGAAGAACCCCGCCAGATCCAGTTCCGCCACGGTCTGGAGTTCAGCTTGAATTCTCTCCATCGCGGCCGCGCGCCGATCCGGCAGGTACCGCTGTGGCAGATCCCGGTAGATGCGCTCCTCCAGCGCGTCCTGCGCCGTCTGGAAGGGCTTCAGGCTGGGTTCCGGAACGCTGAGCCGCTCGGGCAGCAGGTGCAGTGCGCACTGATCCGCCAGCGTCTGGGCGTTCAGCAGCGCGTCCCCGAACGGCAGCAGGTGCGCCCACGCCCCGGGCGTGGCGACGTGCCGGGCGTCGTTGCGGGGGCGCTCCGCGTGCGGGGTCTGCACGTCGAGTCCTAGCCGGGCGCAGGTCAGCGCGTCGAGCAGCGGGTACTCGTCCGGGGTGGCCATGCAGACCTCGGGCGCGCCCACCACCGGCAGTTCCAGGTCACGGGCCAGGCCGCGCAGGTACTCCAGGCGGCGGCGTTCGTTTGGTGCCTGCCCGTGGAAGAGCTGCAGGTAGAGCGCCGACGGGAAGATTGCCCGCAGGAGGCGCAGGTACATCGCGGCCCGCGCGAGATCCCGCTGCTCGCCGAGCACCGTGGGGAAACCCTGCCGCCCGCCCGTCAGGCAGATGAGGTGATCCTGCACGCCCCCACCCGCCTGCCGGAGGACGTCCAGCGACAGGCCGTCCGGGTGATTCAGGTTCACGGCCGTGATCAGCTCGCAGAGGGTGGTGTACCCTTCCCGGCTGCGCGCCAGCAGCACGACCGGGAACATCTGAGTCGGCGTGGACGCCCGGGGCGGACTGGGGAACAGGATGGGCAGCGTCACGCCGATCACGGCTTGCAGGCCCTGCTGTTTGGCTTCATCGCACAGGTCGACGGCGCCCGCCACGCTGCACCAGTCCGCCAGGCCGACGGCCGTGAACCCGGCCGCTTTCGCTGTCTGCACGAGGCGGCGGGGACTGACGGTGCTGCGCCCTTCCGAGAAGAACGATTGGCACGTCAGGAGTGACGTCATCGCCTTCGGCGTGCTCATATGACTCCGTGACGCGCGAGAAGTTGCTGCTGGAACTCAGGCGGGCCTTCGGGGTGCAGCGGGATGCGGTTGGTTGGGCGGAGCAGAACCAGCAGCCGGTCGCCGTGGTCGGTCGCCTGCACTTCCGGGACGCCGGCGTCCGCGTGGCGGTGTGGACGGGCCTGGACTGGGTGCCCGTGCGGGATCTCGCGGAACTCAGCGAGGTTCTGGCGGACGCCGGGGCGCTGCGACACGCGCCCGCCCTCGATCAGTCCTGAAGTCTGGCGAGCCACCAGCGTCCCCCCTCACCATCTTCCCGGTGTACCTCGGCGGTGAGTTCCCCGGCCTGGACGAGGTAACACGTCCTGGGCCGCTCGCCGAGCCACCAGCGGCCTCCGGCGCGCCACTCGTCGATCACGGCCTGCACCCGGTACGTCTGCCCGTGCCAGGTCAGGCGGACGGGCTGCTGATCCTGAACCTGCACCTGAATGTCGTGCTGGTACGCTTTCACGCCTCACCCTCGAAGAACGCCAGGACGCGCTGCACGGCCTGTTCACGCCGCGCGGCGGGGTTCGGTCGCCACGACTGCCGGGGCGTCATGTCGCGGGGGCGCACTTGTCCGGTGACCCAGTCCACCCAGGCGTACTGCGCGTCGGTGGCGTACGCCCAGGGATCCAGCCACTCCACGCGAACCAGAGCGTCCGGGAAGCGGGCGAGAACTGTCTTCGTAACGTCCAGTTCGGCGAGACCTGCCCAGAGGCCCACCATCCGAGCGGGTTGCGCGAGTCCGCCGAGCTGCACGGTCAGCTGGTCGATGCCGAGGGATAGCGCGCTGGCGTCTTGAAGGGCGAGTCCAGCCACCCGCACGAGTGCCACCTCATCGAGCGGCCATTTCAGCAGCCGGGTACCCGACAGGCGGCCGCCGATGGTGTCGGCGTGGACGGTGAGCGCGGCGGCCAGGCGTCCGCGCAGTTCCGTGAGGAGGCTGGGCATCAGGTCGCGCAGCGCGGCGTCCACCTGGGCGGGTTCGGTCAGGGGGAGGTCGAAGGCCAGGGAGGCGCCCAGCACCTGGCCGGGGCGGTACCGCTCCACGGCGGCTGTTCTCTCGCCTTTCAGGAACCGGTTGAGCTTCCTGCCGATGTCCACGCCGAGGAACGCCTCGCGTTGCGCCGGGATCCAGGCCATGAGGCCACCGAGGTCGCGCAGGCCCAGGAAGTGCAGCTTGTCGATCGCCGACAGGGGAACGTCCAGCGCGGTGAGGTGCGCCAGGGGCGTGAGCTTCAGGAACGCCTGCTCCGCTGAACCGCTGGTGTGGGCTTCTTTGACTTTGCCCGGCTGCGTTCTCAGTGCCGCCAGGTGGGCCAGTTCCTTTGAGGTAGCCAGACCTACGGGGGCGTGCAGCGCGGCGGCGAGATCCCGCGCGCCGGAAGGTGAGAGGGTCAGGAACGCCACGCCCGCTCTCCCCCCGTCGACGCGGTCACTGAAGCGGGCGTACAGCTGCTCCAGCAGTTCTTCCCAGATCGCCTCTGCCTCGGGCGCAGGGACGACCTCGGCGTGCAGGTCGGGGCAGCGGGACAGGGCCGCCGTTTCGCGCATCCCCACGGTGACGCCCGCCTGGGTGGCCAGCGGGCAGGTCTGAAGGACGCGCCGACCCTCGCTGAGAACCGCGACGGGGACGCCCGGGTGCTGGCGGCGGACGTGTGCCAGCGGCCAGGGGGCGAGCAGGACGCAGGCGGTGAGACTCGGCGTGCGCCCGGCCACGGTCAGACCCTCCGCGTCAGGGGGCGGGGGCCGGCGAGGCCCAGACGGGCAACCATCCGCCCCTGGATGTGCACGTCAGCGGCGGGGTAGGTGCGGCGGGGGTGGTCGGGGTTCTCGCTGATCAGGACGGCCTCGTCGCCGAACACGTACACGCGCTTGAGCGTGGCGGCGTTCTCGCCGGGGATCAGAACCACTGCGACTTCGCCGTCGAGCACTTCTAGGGTGGGCCGGACGAGCACGTAGTCGCCGTCCATGACGCCGATGCCGGTCATGGAATCGCCCCGAACCTGCAGGAGGAAGTCGCCGTCCTTGACGCCGAGGAGCTGGTCGAGGCTGGGGGTGTGGTGATCGGGGGTCTGCTCGGCCAGGATCGGGGCGCCCGCAGCAATTTGCCCGTAGATGGGAATGCCGTCCTGGATGGCAGTGCGGGCTCGTTCGGTGAGGATCAGTCGGCCCCGGGCGCCGGTGCGGTCGATCAGGCCGAGTTCGGCCAGGGCTTTGAGGTGGAAGCTGATGGTGGCTTCGGTGAGGTGGGCGGCGCGGGCGAGTTCGGCGGCGCTGGGGGGGCCGCCCTGGTCGCGGGTGAGGCGGGCGATGAGGCGCAGGAGGTTCAGGCGGAGCTGGGTCAGGCGGGGGGGCATCAGGATTCACTCCCACTATCGAAGAATGCTTTGATAGTTTCGTGTATGGTGACGGATGACAGGATTCCGCGTCAAGCGCCGGAGCCCAGAGGAGGCTTTCATGGAACGCCGTATCGAGATTCGCCTGACCCAGACTGAGCAGAAGAGTTACGAGAAAGGGAAGGTGATTCGCACGCCCGGCGCTGACCCGGTGCGCATCGGCGAACTGGTTCGGCCCGAGCTGGAAGCTGCCATTCACGAGAAATACGGCGACGACACCGAGCTCACCTTCAGTGTGGCCCAGGTGACTGACGTGCGCCTGCTGGGCACGTTCCCCGAGAAGGCCCCGCTGGTGCGGGCCTGGGTGGCGGGGCTGCTCGCGGAGACGCTGGAGAACCTCACCGACGTGGAGTAACGGGCGGGAACTTATTCTTCTCACGCAGCGTAGGGAATTTTATGAGTGATGTACCTGACGACAAGTCGTTCACTGGCACAACCCCAGCCGGCACCCTGTACTACACCGCGCACGTAAGCACCATTGAGGAAGCGCCTCCAATGGGCTTATGGCGGAACCTGAACGACGCGTCGGCTTCTGCCGCTGCCTTCACGCGTGAGTTCAACGACGTCCGTCCGGAGGCCAGTCTGGAACACCTCCTCCCCCAGTACTTCGCGGAGGTCAACCGCACCAAACTCCTGGCCTTCGCCCAGTTGAAGGACACGACGTTGCAGACCGACGCTAACCCCTTCGGAACGCTGGACTGGCTGGAATACCAACTTCCCGCCGCTTCGTGGCCTCGACTCCCCCAAGGCATGTACCTGGGGAGCTGGACCATTCAGACCGACGGCCTGCACGTCCTTGCCGTCCTCACGCTTCCGTCCCAGCTTTCGCCGTCCATGCTGGGCATCATGGATTTTCCGCGTCTGGTCACCCAGGCGCTGCAGGATGAGTTCACTGGCTGGAACCTGGAAGACGAGCGGCTGGCCCTCGGCTGGAACTGGCATGACATGCCGGGGTCGCGAACCCCCTACGGTGGCATTATTTACCAACTCCCGAACACGGGCCTGGTGATGAGCGGCCGCAGCACGCTGAGTTCCAGCATTCCCACGTACGTGGGAACTGACCTCACCAAGTACCTCCCAATAATTCTGGCGGACATGCTCACGCTGCGCTTCACCACCCGCGCCATGAGCGCCATACTCAATCAGACGGGAACTCTTTCCATCACCCCAGATAACCTGCCCGTAAATCTCAACGATCCCGCTCTCCGGGTGGAGCATCAGACCAGAATGCTCGAAACCTGGCGTCAGGTCAGCGAGATGCAGCGGACGCTGGACGCGGTGGAAGACGTCTTGCTGGCTGGCCGCACGTGGATCACCGCACTGAAAAGCCTTCGCGAACTGGGTTTCCAGCGGAAACCGACAGGACCGCTGCCGTCACCGCGTATGTTCCTCCACGGCCCGTTCGCGGCCGAGATGGAGTCGAGGCCGGGGGGCGGTCTGCTCCTCACTCCTACGACCCAGATCAGCTTGAAAGGCCAGGATCTGCCCACACAGGGGCTGACCCGCGTCATCCGCAACGTCGATAACTATCGACTCCGGCTGATCCAGCGGTAGGACCACAGGACAGCGTGGAGTTGAATCATGCGGCTTGAACACATGGTTCGATCCGACAGCGGAGCAGTTCCGCGATCGTCCAGGCGTGATCCGTCACACCTGCTGCCATCCCCGGCGTTCGATCCACCCACCGACCATTCACCTGCACCCGAAGTGACCGATGTGGACGAATGAGGTTGTACGCCGCCAACACCAGGAAGAAGTGACGTTCCAGTCGCTCGCCGTCGCTCCCGGCATGCCGGGAGCGACGGACCAGTGCCGGCAACCACGTCCGGAGGGTCGCGTTCAACCGTTCCACGAATGCGGTGTTCACGGTACCCGGGCGACCTTGCGACGCTTCGATCAGGTGCAGCGCTTCGAAGAGATCACCGAATGCGATGCGTCGCTCGATTCGGTCACGGGAGGTTCGTTTCACGACCTGCACGATGTGCAACTCCGCCCAGGGCACCAACGCTGGGCGCCCACGGCGCCCAGTGTGCCGCGGCGTCCGGAACATCCTGAGAACCTGTGTTTTCCACGCGCCGTATCCATCTGTTGCCCACAGCACTGGTGATTGAAGCTGTGCAGCGCAGTGCACCTGATTCACGACCTCGGCGATCAGGGCGTGCGTTCGCTCAGCAGCGAACGCACCCCACAGGAGCAGTCGTGAGGAGACACAGACGGCCGTTGCCAGCCACCGCACGCCCCGTTGGGTCCGACACCAGAGTTCGTCCGCCTGCACCTGCCCGAGATGCAACTGGCCCTGACAGACAAGGTGCTCGTGAACACGCTGCGCGTGTTCACCGGCTTTCCTCACCCAGTCGGCCAGTGTGCGCTCGTCGATCTTGAAGGCCATGACCACTGCTGGGATGGGGCAACCGAAGGTGAGGAGGGTCAGGACCAGTTGGACGATGTTCGGATCGGTCTTGAGTCGATAGAGCGGTGTGCCGTGCGTCGCGGTGAACGTCGTGTGGCAGCGATGACAGCGGTATCGAGCGTCGCGACGGGAATGAACGCCCACTCTGGTGGGCGACGGGCAATACGGGCATCGGGGCGTATCATCAGTGCGTCGGGAAGAGGGAGTTGGCTGCATACCACTCCATCTTCCCGATCTCGTTGCTCATCACTCCACGCTGTCCTGTGGTTCTACCGATCCAGCAGTCCGCGCTGGTAAAAGAGGGCATTGACGTGCAGGGCAGTCTGATGTCTGCCCGATCGGCTGAGGAAAGTATGCAGGCGACGATTCAGGGATTGGAAGTGTCAAGGCGAAGTGAGCGGATTGCTGTCCGCGCAGCGTGGATGACCTTTGTCTCCATCTTGATCGCCATCGCGACACTCTGGATTACTGCGGACTGGAGCAAGTTCAAGCGCTCGCCGGCGCCCCCGGCGCAGTCCCTTCAGAGCACGCTCGTCGCAGATTCGGATTTTGGAGTGACCTACAAGGATCAACGCAGACCCCTGCTCAAACCTTGACGAGGCGCACCCCACGGCCATCCACGGGAAGCGCGGCCACCAGATCGAACGGACGTTCAGTGTCGCGCAGGTGACCGACATGCATCTGCTGGGCTCTTTCCCCAAGAAGTTACCCACAGTGTGGTTCGGGGTGGCAGGCCGACTGGCCGAGGGACTGGAGAACCTCACGGACGTGGACTGACCAGTCTCCCGCAAAATACTCCCCGTCGAGCGGGTCCGGCTGGAGGCATCGGCTTCCATCCCGGCCACGTCGCGTCAGGTCTGCCGGTCCGGTGGCGTGGCCGCCCTGGGCAGCGACCCGAACGCGTCGATCCAGCTCAGCAGCACGTCATCCCGCAACACCACGAACCGTCCCTCGCGCAGCGTGGACGTTGACTGCCGCTCCCCGCACGCGAGGCACCGGTTGACCAGCGGCCCGCGGCGGCCGTCCCGTCCCCGGTCGCACTCCGCCACTGGGGAGAATGCCTCAGCGTCCCTGACGACCAGGCGTGAGTCCAGGCACAGGATCGCCCGCTGGCACTTCCAGCAGCGGCGCGCGATCAGCGTCTGCCCTTTCCAGCGGTGCAGGCGGCCCGCGACGTCCGGGCAGTGCCGCTGGAGGTACTGGCAGGCCGTGCGCAGCACCGGCGCGTTCCGCGTCATGATGGGCAGCGCGTACGTGTTGAAGGGCTTGAGCAGCCACGCCCCGAAGACCGGTCGCTGCTCGGCCAGCCGCGCTGCCTGCATCGCCTGATACGCCTGCTGCTCCCGCTCATGAACCTCCGCGGCCTGCGCCAACGCTTCCGCTCGCTCTCGCGCCAACGCGGCCCGCTCCTGCTCAGCCTTGAGGGCCGCCTTCCTGTACGTGTCGCGGTCAGCGGCGCACTGCGGGCACCACCAGCCGGGCCGGAAGGAAATGCCTTCCCGGCGACTCTCGAACACTTTGGACTGCAGCCGGGTGGGCGGCACCCGAACGTAACTGCGTCCTTCGACAATGGGCAGACTGGCCAGCCACCGCTCCAACCGGTCGGGGACCTCCGCGCGCGTGGCCCGTAGGCTCCGGCGGAGGTCGTCCTCCTCATGCGCGGTGAATGTGGAATCCACGACGGGCTGGAGCACGTATGGATCCTGCGCTGTGGCGTCCGCCTGCAGTTCCAGCCAGGGGACGTCCAGGGTGGCGGCCTTCACGGTGTCCACCCGGTGGCTGACGAACACCTCGAAGCCCACGCTCACCGCGCCGTCTCGGATCGTGGCGACGTCGAGGACGAAGGAACCGAGGCGCTGCTCGGCGCGGACCTCGTCGTAGGGTGGCAGCTCCCAGACCTCGTCGTGGGTGGCGTCACAGGCGTGCCGCTGGCACGCGCGTCGTAGGACGAACGGCCGCGCGCGGAGCGTCAGTGCTTCCTGGAGGCGCATTTTCGCGGCGATGTGCAGCACGCTCTCCCCCGCGCAGGGGCTGCCTGGCTGGTGGGCGAAGTGGGCAGCGACGTGATGACCTCGCCGTTCATGCGCCCGGCGGTACGAGACAGGGTCATGGCATTGTAGGCAGAAGTAGGCGCCACGTCCCGTGACGTGGCCGGGATCGACGAGGTCACCGTGAGCGTCAGCAGCGTATGGGACAGCGCGGGCCATACGCCAGCATAGACGTTGGCCCTCAAGATGGCCGCCTCGGAACACCCGTCACGGTCTGACCGGCCTGGCCCCTCTAGCCTGACAGTATGAGCGAGCCGCCCCTGCAACCGGTGCTGCTGGTGATCGTGCCGCCGGACTGGGAGGCTGATCCGGCGGCGCTCGCTGAGTTGCGCCGGTGCCTGGCGGATGAGTTCGGCGCGCGACTGAGCTTGAGACAGGGCACAGTGCCGATGCGGGAACCGCTGCCGCTCTACTGCGGGGTGTGGCCGGACAGCGTCAGGTGGCACGCCCGACGGGAGGTCAGGCCCCGGCTCGCGCAAGCCTTTTTCAACCTGGACTGGCTGAACCTAGATGACGCGGCCGTCTGAGGCGATGCGCTTGGCCGTGTGAACGAGGCCGAGATGGAAGTGGTGTTGATGCCGGGCGTGGACGGTCAGACGGCGCTGGTGCGTCTACCGGACTCCAATGAGGAATCTTGGCCCCTCGCCTCACGGCGGCCGATCGCCCAGGGGCGTCTGTGCAGCCCCTGCCGCCCATGCCCCCTGCGCTGCTGGCCCGGACGGCGGCCGAGCTGCTGGAGCAGGTGTGGGCCGCGCTCGAAGGGGACGGTGGGATCCTGGCGCTGCTGAAAGACCTCGCGGCCCTCCCTGAGATGGCGGGCGGCCTTGATCCCGCGCACGCGAGGACGGTACTGGAGCCGCTGGATGACGCGCGGGGTCTGCTGGGCACGCTGGTGATGTTGCACAAGAGAGCGCGGCGGCAGCAGGCCGCACGCCCAAAGGGTGACTCCTCAGAGGTTTGAGACACGCGCGGTAGCAGTGACTTCAGTCGGGTAGTCCCCTCAGATCACGGCCAGGGTACTGCCCGCCCTAACGAAGCCCGCATGATCTGCCCCGAGTGCATCTGCACACCCTGAACCGGCACCGCACGCGGCGCCGGTCGAATGCACTTCAAACCACGGCAGGCCACTACTACCCCGGGCAGACTGCACCCATGATCCGCGAGCAACTCACAGCGCCGTCCCCGCAGGACCTCGCGGCGTTCCTCAACCGTCATACGCGCACCCGCGATTGTCTGATTCAGGTGGCCGGGCTGGCCGAGGTCACCTACCTGGGTCGCGCAGCCAGTACGGCCGATCTGGGGGCATACCTGGTGCTGATCAAGCAGGACGGCAGCCTACAGATCCATCACCCGACCGGCATCAAGCCGATGAACTGGCAACCGAAAACGGACCGCATCACAGCGGAAGTCGCAGAGGACGTGTGCATGTTGCTGGCCTCCCGGCGGAGTCCGGAGGAACTCGTGCAGGTGGTGTTCCTGGAACCGCAGGTGGCCCTCGCGTTGGAGCTCGCACAGGCTGGGGGGTTCGTCCTGAAGGGTTCCGAAGCGCAGATGCAGCAGGCCCTGGCGGATCACCCGGAGTTGATCGAGCCCGGCCTGCGGGTCCTGAACCGGGAACTCATGGTGGAGTCCGGCGGTATCGACCTGTACGCGCAAGACGCGCAGGGCCGCTATGTGGTCGTCGAACTCAAACGCGGCCGCGCGACCCAGCACGCCGTGTCCCAGCTGGCCCGGTACGTTCGGTCCGTGCAGCAGACCCTCGGCAATCAGGCGACCGTGCGGGGCATTCTGGCTGGGCCGTCCATCACGGCGCCCGCGCGCCTGGAACTGGAGAACCGTGGGCTGGAATTCCGCGAGATCTCCGCGCTCCCCGAGCAGGCGGCCAGTGCCCTTCCTGTGACCGCGCAGCCCTCCTTGTTTGACCCCTGACACGCCCCCGAGCACCCCACCAACGACACGGGCACGCGCAGTGGCGCGTGCCCGTGCAACTCATGGACCGATCAGGGCTGGCAGATCGGGCAGTAGGACGACGGACTGACCGACGGCGTGATGAACGTGACGCTCTGCGTCGAGTACTCCAGGCCGTCTGCGGGCGGGTACACGGGGTACGCGCCGGCCACGCAGGCGAGAGCGGGGATCAGGGTCAGCAGAACAGTACGGAACTTCTTCATGGATTACCTCGAGGGAATGAGACGCGAAGGGTACGGGCGGACACGGCGGGTAGCGCGGGAGGCGCGCGACTCCGCGCACAGAGCCTGGGACGGGGCATGGCTCAGTACGGGAAGAGGGTGTTCAGTCGGTCGCCGCTCGCCACGGGGCTGGGGGAAGTCAGCCAGTAACGGTAGAAGCCGGTGCCTCTGGGGTGGAAGGCTGTGAACGCGAAACTGACGTCGTTCGCGCCACTCATGAGGTACGCGGCCGTGGCGGCGGTGGGGGACGTGGCGTGCACGCCGACCTGCACGCCCGCGTCCCGGCACGCTTCCCTGACGTCCGGTCCCAGTTGCGCTGGATCGCTGGTGTAGGACCCGGTGCCCGCGCGGTACGGGATCTGCGCGGCGACGATGGCCCGGCCGCACTGCTGGGCGGCCACGTTGTACGGTCGCTTCTGCGCGTCACTGAAGGTGGGGAGCAGGATGGCGGCGAGGACACCAATGATGGCGATCACCACGAGGAGTTCGATCAGGGTGAAACCTTGGGCGTGCTGCTTCATGGGCGGCTCCTGACTCTGGGACTGGAGGTGCGTCACGCGCTGCGTTTCGCGGGTGATGTCCTGCAACTGGGTGTGCAGGTCCGCGTGGCGACGCTGGAGGTTGACGTGCACGTCGGGAGTGGGGTGGGCGAGGGCGATGCGGGCGAGGTGGTCGAGTTCCTGGGCGACGCGGGTGAGGTCCTGGGTGAGCTGCGCGTGGCGGTCATGCAGGACCCGGGGGTCGGGGCGCATCAGTAGGTGCTGTACTGGCGGAGTTTCCAGCCGTCGCCAGTGCTGGTGTAGTACGACGCGCTGCCCCGGCGGCTGTACACCCAGAAGTTGTAGTTGAGGGTGTCCGCGCCGATCGCGCCGTTCCCGGCCTGCCCGGTACCGGGCGCGAATCCTGCGGCGTAACTCTGGATTTCCACGCCCGCGCAGGCCTCGGTGACGTCGGCGCCCAGCGCGGCCGGGGAGGTCGCGTAGGTGCCCGTGCTGATCTTGTGGGTGGTCTGCGCGGTAATGATCGCCCGCCCGCACTGGACGGCGGCAGTGTCATGCGGTTTCTTCTGCGCGCCTGCGAAGGTGGGGAGCAGGATGGCGGCGAGGACGCCGATGATGGCCATGACGACGAGGAGTTCGATGAGGGTGAAGCCCTGTGTGCGACTGGTCATCAGAGGCCCCAGGCGGACCAGCGGAGGAAGCGGAGTTTGCAGCCCTGCGAACCGCAGACCGAATCGTCACTGTTGGAGACGAACGCGCCGCTGCCCCGGCTGTTCGCCACGAAGAACGAGGGGAGGCCTTTGCTGTCGAGGCTCGTGATGGCGTACTCGGTCCCGGCGGTGGAGGTGGGCACGGCGTACGGCATGACGCGCTGCCCCGCGCAGGCCTCGCGGACATCCGCGCCGAGGACGTCTGGGGAGAAGGGCGCGGCGGGGAGTGCGCCGCCGTTCCCGGCGCGGTACGCCACGGCGCCCGTGATGATGGCCCGGCCGCACTGGAGGGCGGCGGTGTCGTTGGGTTTTTTCTGCGCGTCACTGAAGGTGGGGAGCAGGATGGCGGCGAGGACGCCGATGATGGCGATGACCACAAGGAGTTCGATGAGGGTGAAGCCCTGCGTGCGGTGGGGTGCGGGTGTGTTCATGTTGAGTCTCCTGGGGTTACCAGCGGTAGAGGCGATTGAGGCGTTCACCGGTGCTGGTGGCGCTCTCCTGGTTGAAGAGGTAGTAGCCGGTGCCGCGCGGGTGGAAGACCTGGAAGGCGTAATTCGTGGCGCTTGTAGAAACCGCCTGACTCACCCCGGCGCCCGGGTTGTCGGCGCGGACGTTATTCAGCGCGACGCTGACACCTGCCGTGGTGCAGGACTCCTGCACGTCTGGGCCCATGTCCGTGAGCGCTGAGGCGTACGAACCGCGGGTGAGGTTGGCGGTGGCCTGGAACGCGACGATGGCCCGCCCGCACTGCAGGGCAGCGGTGTCGTTGGGTCGCTTCTGCGCGTCACTGAAGGTGGGCAGGAGGATGGCGGCGAGGACACCAATGATGGCGATGACCACGAGGAGCTCGATCAGGGTGAAGCCCTGGGTGCGGGTGTTCATGGGGTCTCCTGGGGGGACCAGCGGTGGAGGTGGCCGAGCCGGTCACCGCTGGCCGCGCCACTCGGGGAGGTGTAGAGGTAGTAGCCGCTCCCGCGGGGGTGGAACACCTGGAAGGCATAGGTGTTCGTGGTGGTGGCGACGGCCTGCGTGGTGGTGGCGTCGGGGGTACTGACCTGGGCGTTCGATGGGGCGACCTGCACGCCGGTCGTGAGGCAGGCCGCTTTGACGTCGCGACTCATGTCGGTCAGGTCACTGACGTACCGGCCGAGCGTGAGGGGCGCGGTCGTCTCGAAGGTGACGATGGCCCGGCCGCACTTGAGGGCCGCTGTGTTGTACGGGCGCTGCCGCGCGCCGGTCACGGTGGGGTACAGCGCTGCCGCAAGCAGGCCGAGGACGGCCATGACGAGCAGGATCTCGATGAGGGTGAAGCCGGGCGTTCTGGGCGGCATGTCAGAGGCGGATGACGTCGTCGGCGTCGATGGTGGACGGGGAGGAGGCGAGGTGGGCACCGAGCGTCCACGTGACGCGGGTGGCGGCGCGGGTGGGGTCTTCGCGCGCACCGTTCGGGGGGGTGCGCAGGGCGGTGAGGAGGTCGTCGAGGGGGCGGGCGTGCGGCCAGAGGATGACGGGGCTCTGCTCGGGGTGCTGCTCGTTCCAGAGGCGCACGGTGCGGGTCTCGAGTTCGTCGAGAGCCCAGGTGGGGATGGTCTCGGGGAAGATGAGGTGACGGAGGGTGCCCGCGTGGACGCGGTAGAGCGTCCACGGGCCGCAGGTGATCTCTTGGACGTGGAGGCCTTGATCGGTCCTGGGGGCACTCCAGGTGGGATCGGGACTGCACGCGGCGACGTGGAGGAGGTCGCTGCGGAGTGTGCGGTGGGCGGCAGCGGTGTCGGTGGGGCTGCGCAGGGCGCTCAGGACGCTGAGCCAGGAGCGGGAGAGGATGGGGAGGGTGAGGTCACCGACGCCAGGGAGGAGGGTGCCGTCGGACCAGAGGACGGTGCCTCCGTTGCCGAGGTGGTGGGCGAGGGGGTGGACGCCGGTGGGGAGGGGACGCTGCCAGGCACCATCGAAGAGGTCATGGCGGGGGGCTGGACTGCGGACGCGGAAGGCGCCGTCGAGCCAGCACAGTTCCCACCAGGTGGGGGGTGAGGGGGAGACAGTCTGTGCGGTCGTCATGGGGCGTACCGTCCCATGCGTGGGGGTGACCGTCTGGGTGGGGGGGTGCGGGGGCACCCGGTAGGGGTGCTGCTCTTGCGGACCGTGGGACAGTGCGTAGGGGTGACTGCTCAGCGTTTGAGGAAGGTGTCGAGCTGGCTGTACCGCCGGGGCGCGCCTGTGTGGGCGGCGTGCGTCCAGGCGGCGCGCAGGCCGGACGCGGTCAGGGCTTCCTTGGCGCGGGTGACGGCCGTGTACGCGAGTTGCCGGGAGAGGAGGCGCTCGTGTTCCGGGGCGAGGGTGACGATGATGTCCGGCCACTCGCTGCCCTGGCTGCGGTGGATGGTCATGGCGTACGCGAGGGTGAGGGTGGGGTCGCCCGGGCTGAAGGTGTGCTCGGTGTCCTCGATGATGCAGGTGACTTGCTTCCCTGCACCGATGATGAGGCCGGTCATGCCGTTCATCAGGCCGGTGTTGTGGTTGTTCCGGGTGACGAGGATGGGATCTCCGGCGCGGAGGCGGGTGTCGCCGGGGTTGAGGGCGGCCTGCAGGGCGAGGTTCAGGGCGTCCACGCCCAGGGGGCCGGCGCGTCCGGCGGTGAGGATCATCGGATGTGCCTGGTCCTGGCGGGACTGGACGAGTCGGACGATGTCCTCGGCGGACTGTGCGCCCACGAACGGCACGCCGGTCTGGGCGGGGCTCTCCCCGCTGATGAGCTGGGAGGCGAGGGTGAGGATGGGACTCCCGGCGGCCTGCCGGTGCGTCTGCGTGAGTCGCCCGGTGGGG